>NZ_VFVC01000013.1:0-109960 GCF_006441575.1 Mesorhizobium sp. B2-4-12 | reverse complement strand
GACACCAATTTACAAAGCTCAATCAACGCGCAAAACAAAACCCCGCCGAAAATCGACGGGGTTCGTCAGCAGTCTGACCCGCGGGGAGCGATCCCCGCGGGTTTTGTTTGGTCCGGATCAAGCATAGTGCTTCAGCCGCCGTCCGGCTTGGCTCCATTGCTGTCGGCACGCTTGCGGGAGCGGGCCAGCACGTCGTCCACTCCTGGTTCGCGCGCCGCGTCGCCGGCAGGCCGCGTATCTCACGTAGCCTGGTGCCGAAGGCGCCGCGCCCGCATTTTGCGACAAAACTTGCTGGCTCTCGGATGGATGCCGCATGCTGCCAGAATCCGGCGTTTCAGATAGGTGGATTTCTTCAAGGGTCGAGGGTCCTCGGCCGCGGCAAGAATTTCCACACGCAGGGCGCCCCATCCCTGGCAAGTCGGCCGGTCCGGGGCCAAACAAAAACCCGTGAGATCGCTCCCACGGGTTTTTGGTCGCCTGAGATGTTGCTGCTTTTCCCCGGAGGGAAGCAGTGACTAAAGATCAGGGGGTGCCACCACCGGGGATGCCGGGCGCCAGCTTGCTGGCGCCGTTGATGATCTGGCTGAGGAAGTTCTGGTCCTTGCCGCCAGTAGGCGTGGTGCGCGAGATGAAGTCGAATATCTTGCCGTCCTTCAGGCCGTAATTGGCGATCTGGGTGACGCGGCCGTCCGGGCCGAAATAGACCGCCAGCACATGCTGGTCCACCAGGTGCGGCTTGTCGAACGCGACATAGCGCTTGCGCGTCTGCGAGATGTAGTAGAACGCCTCATTGTCGAAGGTCGCCGTGGTCGACGGTGTGCCAAGCGCCAGCAGCACCTGCTCGCGGCTGGAGCCGACCGGTACCGAATCGACCGCCTGCTGGTCGATGACATACCCTTGCGTCAGCGTCTCGCTTGGATTGAGATCGCCGATCATCTTGTTCGTGTGGCATGCCGACAGCGCCGAAACCATAAGCAGCAGCGAGATCGCGCCGGCGGGCCTGGAAGTGAAGGTCGACTTGAAATTCAGCGCGCGCAACAACAATTCTCCATTACATCGCCGCAACTTGCGCTGGGCCGCAAAACCGGTAAACCAGCTTGCTTGCCGATGCAACAAGGCCAATTCAACAAACGGTCCCCGGAGACCATCCCCATGTTCCAGCGCCTTTTTGGCCGTGAACGCCACACCAACCGCGCCATCACCGACGCGCTCTACGCACAAATCGTGGCGGCGGCGCGGCAGACTGCATTTTATTCCCACTGGAGTGTGCCGGACACGCCGCTTGGCCGTTTCGAGATGCTTTCGCTGCACATGTTCCTGTTCCAGCATCGGCTGCGTGGCGAGAACGGCGTGGCGCAGGAGATCGCGCAGGTGCTGATCGACGAGTTCTTCCTCGACGTCGATCATTCGCTGCGGGAACTGGGCATTGGCGACGTCGGCGTGCCGAAGCGGATGAAGAAACTGGCCAAGATGTTTTATGGCCGCACGGCAGCCTATGATGATGCGCTGGAAAGAAACGATCATGACGGGCTGACCGCGGCACTTGCCCGCAACATCCGGCCCGACGCCGGCATCTGGCCGGAAGCATCGCAATTGGCCGGCTATGTCGCCGGCGCCTGCCGGCAACTGGCGGCGCAGCCGTCCGAATCAATCGTTTCCGGGACGGTGACATTTCCGCTGGCCAGGGAGGTCGATCGATGAAACATGCTGATCCGCAAAGCCCGGTTTCCTTTTTCGCGAATGTCGCCCGGCTGCCGCAGAAAGGGCTGCCCGTGGTGATCGAGGCCGACGCCACACAGCGCGCGGCCCTTGCCGAGGAGCACGGGCTGCTGTCTGTCGAAGCCTATCGGGCGGAACTCCTGGTCGCCTCCTGGAAGCGCAATGGCGTGAAGGTCAGCGGCCGCGTCGAGGCCGACATCACGCAAGCCTGCATCGTCACGCTCGATCCCGTCGCGGCGCATATCGACGAGCCGGTCGAGGCGCTGCTGCTCCCCGAGGACTCCAAGCTTGGACGGCAGGGATTTGAAGGCGGTGGCGAGATTCTGCTCGATGCGGACGGGCCCGACAGTCCCGAAACATTTTCCGGCGACACCATCGATGTCGGCGCACTCGCGGAGCAGTTCTTCGGTTTGGCGATCGACCCCTATCCGCGCAAGCCGGGCGCATCCCTGGACGCCGGCGGCGACACCGAACCGGAGGAGAACGAATTTCAGCAAAAACTGCGGTCCTTGCTGGGAAAATCCTGAAAACCTCGCCCGCGACGGAAAAGTCGGTTGTGTGAAAACCCAAAACCGCTATTTTCGCCAAACCTTTGCGATCACTAAAGCGACCTGCCGCCTAACCGTGAGATGAATACCGCGTGATCAGGATTTCCATCGATGCCATGGGCGGCGATCACGGACCAGCCGTGGTCATTCCGGCGCTCATGACGGTCGCGACCCGCCGCCCAGACATCCGTTTCGTCATCTACGGGCGTGAGGACGTGGTGCGTCCTGAACTGGCCAAGTTTCCCAAACTGGCCGAGGTGAGCGAATTCTTCCACTGTGAGGTCGCGGTCAGGATGGACGACAAACCAAGCCAGGCGCTGCGCCATGGCCGCTGGAAATCGTCGATGTGGAAGGCGGTCGAGGCGGTTAAGTCGGGCACTGCGGACGCTTGTATCTCGGCAGGCAACACCGGCGCGCTGATGGCGATGTCGAAATTCTGCCTGCGCACCATGGCCACCATAGATCGTCCGGCGATCGCGGCCTTGTGGCCGACATTACGTGGCGAAAGCGTGGTCCTCGACGTTGGCGCCACCATCGGCGCCGATGCGCACCAGCTCATTGATTTTGCCATTCTCGGCACCGGCATGGCGCGCTCCGTATTCGGCATTGCCCGGCCGACCGTCGGCTTGCTCAACGTTGGCGTGGAAGAGATCAAGGGCCAGGAAGAGGTCAAGGAAGCGGGACGCATGCTGCGCGAGGCCAACATGGCCTCGATGAATTATCATGGCTTTGTCGAAGGCGACGATATCGGCAAGGGTACGGTCGACGTGGTGGTGACGGAGGGCTTCGCCGGCAACATCGCGCTGAAGACGGCGGAAGGCACCGCCCGCCAGATCGCGGGTTATCTGCGCGCCGCCATGAGCCGCACCCTGATGGCCAGGATCGGCTATGTCTTCGCCAAGGGCGCTTTCGATCGCCTGCGCGAGAAGATGGATGTCGGCCGCTCTAACGGCGGCGTGTTCCTGGGACTGAACGGCATCGTCGTCAAAAGCCATGGCGGTGCTGATTCGGACGGTTTTGCCGCGGCGATCGAGCTCGGCTACGACATGGTGCGCAACAATCTGCTCGACCGCATCGAGGCCGACCTGGATCTGTTTCATGCGCGCAACCCGCATGCCCTGTCATATCGGAAATCCGACGTCGTTAGCGACGCGAAGGAATAGGAAAGAACTTTGATCAGATCAGTCGTGCGCGGCACGGGCGCCGCGCTGCCCCGCCGCATCATGAAGAATGCCGATTTCGAGGGCATGGTCGAAACCTCGGACGAGTGGATCGCCCAGCGCACCGGCATCCGTCAGCGCCATATCGCGGGCGACGATGAGACGACGGCTTCCCTGGGCGAGGCCGCGGCGCGCGCCGCCCTTGCCGATGCGGGGCTGACGCCAGACGATATCGACCTGATCGTGCTGGCGACGTCGACGCCCAACAACACGTTCCCGGCCACCGCGGTCGAAATCCAGGACCGGCTCGGCATGCATCACGGCTTTGCCTTCGACATGCAGGCGGTGTGCTCGGGCTTCGTCTATGCGGTGACCACGGCCGATCTCTATATTCGCGGCGGCCTGGCCAAACGCGTGCTGGTGATCGGCTCGGAAACATTCTCGCGCATTCTCGACTGGAACGACCGCTCGACCTGCGTGCTGTTCGGCGACGGCGCCGGTGCCCTGGTGCTGGAAGCGGGCGAGGGGGGCGGCACGATCGCCGACCACGGTGTTCTGGCGGCCAGCCTGCGCTCCGACGGCACGCACAAGGACAAGCTTTTTGTCGATGGGGGACCATCGACGACGGGGACGGTCGGCCACCTCAGGATGGAGGGCCGCGAGGTCTTCAAGCATGCGGTCGGCATGATCACCGACGTTATCGAGGCGACCTTCTCGGCCGCCGGGATCACCGCCGACGATCTCGACTGGTTCGTGCCGCATCAGGCCAATAAACGAATTATTGACGCTTCCGCCAAGAAGCTCGGGATAGCAGAGCAAAAAGTGGTGGTTACCGTCAATTTGCACGGTAACACCTCGGCGGCTTCCGTGCCGTTGGCGCTGTCGGTGGCCGTTGCCGATGGGCGCATCAAGAAGGGTGACCTTGTGCTCCTGGAAGCGATGGGCGGCGGCTTCACCTGGGGCGCCGTTCTGCTTCGCTGGTAAGTGCCGAACGGCTCGGTTTCGGTCCTTGACCTTGACGGATCAATTACTTAGGCTCAGCCGTTGTTGTGCCGATTTTATGTTTGAGCTGATGGGACGGTCGCATGGGGGGAAAGACACTTACGCGCGCCGACCTTGCCGAGGCCGTCTACCGGAAGGTCGGTCTGTCGCGCACTGAATCCGCCGAACTCGTTGAAGCCGTTCTGGACGAAATCTGCGAAGCCATCGTCCGCGGCGAGACGGTCAAGCTGTCGTCCTTCGCGACATTCCATGTCCGCTCCAAGAACGAGCGCATCGGACGCAATCCCAAGACCGGTGAGGAGGTGCCCATCCTGCCGCGCCGGGTGATGACCTTCAAGTCGTCCAACGTATTGAAGAACCGCATCTTGCGCTCTCACCAGAACAGCAAGGCCAAGGGCGGCAAGTAGCCTCCATTGTACGGTTGAAAACCGGCCCTCACCATAACGTTGGGCTTGAATATTGTTGCACAAACCGCTGAAATAAGGCCCGATTCGGCAGCATGGCCGGATTGGTGTTCCGCGTATGATCCATTCCGCGCAAACGGAATAAGCTTCTCTCTTTGTTGAGCGTGATTTCGTCTGAAGACCGTTCCGGATCACGCTCCAGCGTGAGGATTTCGCCCATGGACAAGAGCCCTGACGCCTTTCGTACCATCAGCGAGGTCGCCGAGGACCTCGACCTGCCGCAGCATGTGCTGCGTTTCTGGGAAACGCGCTTCAACCAGATCAAGCCGATGAAGCGCGGCGGCGGCCGGCGCTATTACCGGCCGCAGGATGTCGAGTTGATCAAGGGCATCCGCCACATGCTCTACGACCAGGGTTACACCATCAAGGGCGTGCAGAAGCTGCTGCGCGAAAACGGCAACCATTTCCTGGTTGCCATCGGCAATGGCGACATGGCCGCGGTCGAAGCGATTTCCCAGCGAAAGCAGGCCGACCAGGTGCCGCTGACGTCGGCAGCGCAGCCGCGCGGCGGCGATGATGAACTGGTTGGCCAGCCAAGGGTCAAGCCCAGCCGCCGCTTTTTCGGCCTTGGCAAGGGCGATGAGGAAGGTCCCGTTCAGCCGGACGCCTCGAAACTCTCGCGCGACAATCGCGCGCTGCTGCAGGAGGCGCTGTTCGACCTGCTCGAATGCAAGCGCTTGCTCGACCAGGTGCGCTGAGCGTCGCACGAAGTGCTTTGAAGGCGCGAAACTGGAACCCGCCTCGGGGTGAGGCGTTACGTTTCCTTCTGCAAGAGAAGGAAACGTAACGATGGCATCATTCTCGACCCTTTCGGACATCGATCTCGAAAAGCAGATCACGGCGCTGTCGAGGGAACTCGCGGCGTTGCGCAAGGCAGTGTCCAGGCGGGGTGGCGCCTACTATGAAGATGGTCGTGATGCCGCGCTCGACACATATTCCGATCTTGCCGGCCGTCTGCGCGATGCCATGCCGGCAATTCGTAAGCAGGGAAGGGTGATCGAGAGATCGGCCCGCGACCATCCGGCGGCTGCTGCCGCGGTTGGCCTTGTGGTGCTCGGCCTGGTGGCCAGCCTGTTGTTCAGCCGACGCTGAGATGCCCTCGCTGTCCTTGGCATTGTGAATTCCAAGGCAGACAATGGCGGCTCGCCGTTTTGGCGCCGTCATCCTCTTTTTGGAGCACTTGCGCACACCGCGCGCTGGCCGATCCGGTCAGCGATATCGGCTGTCGCCTCGGCATCTGGCGCGAAGCGCTTCGGCATAGAGGTGCACAGCACCCCTGTGCGGTCGGCGCAGGAATGCGGACTGCTCAAGCCGCCAGAGCCGTTCTATTTCTGCTGCGATCGCCGGGTTCGTCCAAGTGCCGTAGCCGGCGGCCGAGTAGACAGTGATCTCGCCGGCATAGAGGCGATCGTCGGTGACTAGGAAGTCGATGCGGATATAGTCGAGGTCGCCAGCAATGCCAGGTGCTATCGAGATCGCCTGGCGGACATGGTCGAGCAGCCTCGCATTGACGGGCAGGGCCTGGTCTTCGTCGGGATAATCCGGATCCCTCCCGGGCAACGGATTGGCTTGCCGGGCACGATTGGCCGATAGGCCCATTCGCCATGGCGCCGACCATAGCGTTCGCGTTGCCAGCGCCTCGCCTTGCGCACGATGGCAGCACGGTCCGGCCCGCCTTCGGAAACGAATATGTTCATCGCGCAGCCATGGTTTGCCTTGATCACAGCGGCGCTGGTCAGCAGGCCCGGAGGGATATTGGCAGCGTCGCGCCCGCACCAGAGTGTCTCTGGCATGGCGATCCCGGGGCAGGCGTCACGGATGTAGACCTTGGCCGCGAGCTTGTCGGTCAGCGTCACGAACAGCGGGTTGCGGTCGACGATTTTCCGCCACAGCACCAGTTCATTGTAGCGCACGGGCGCGGCCGGATTGGGCAGATAACCCAGTTCCACGGCAAATCGTGCGACAAGGACAGGGTGACGAGCCGTGAGCCACAATCGTGCGACTGACAGAACAAGACGATTTTTCCAGGAAACATCGGCCACGGCCGTCATCGGGAATACCTGGCCAAGTTGGCGAAACCTACCCCGGTGCGCGTACCCGGTCAGCATATGCCTTGCCGTATCGTGATTTGGCTCTGCGTGAAAGGTTTCGCTTACCGTCGGGGCATCGGGATTGACGCCGGAATTCTGGGGCCGGCGGTTTCGGTGTAACTCGACAGGCCCGATTCACGTCGTCCCCGGCATTGCATCACCAAGAGAAGACCGGCCTTGAACAAGAAGCCAAGGCGGTCTTCTCGTTGGTCGTCTGGTATGCTTAGTAGGCCTTCTTCACCATTTTCTTCATGTGGTGGTGATGGTGGTGGTAGTGGTAGTGATGATGGCGATGGTGATGGCGATGATGCTTTGCCATCGGAGCCGCATCCGCGCTTGTCGCACCGATGACCGGCGCCGTGAAAGCGAGGGCAACTGCAAGCCCGAGGGCCGAGAGGAGGGACTTCTTCATGGATCGTTTCCTTCTTTTCGCAGGCAGATATAAATCGGGTCGATAGCCCGACCGCCGCGAATGGAATTACGCTCCCGAATTTTTTCGTCAGTATTTCCCGATTGTAGAATTTTGTTTCTGAACTGTTTCTGGCCGACCGAGCCTCCATCACCACCATGGCACGGGCTGCAAGCTGTCTTGGTCGGCTGTTTGGCTACGCACGCGCAGATGCGCCAGCGAGGTGTGGGGTTCACGATAGTGTGACGGCCCGTTTGGCTCTTGGCAAATCGCTGGCGAGCGGGCATCTTCCTGCCCGTCTCAGGCAACATCCATTTTGATCAAACGCTTTCAGCCACCGGAGTTGCCAATGCCCCACAATGCAAAAGAACATGCCCCTTCCGAACCGTTAGCCAATGAGCTCGGGCCAATTTACAGCACCCTCAAGGCGATGCGGGAAACCCGCGGTTACAGCGTGGAAGAGCTGTCGCTGACCTGCGGCCTGTCGGTCGACGAGATCGAGGACATCGAGAGCGGCAGGGCGGCCGACCCGGCGAAGCTGCGTCGTATTGCGTCCGCGCTTCAACTGCCCCAGGACGCTGTGATTGTTTCCGCTGCGCCGGCACCGGCCGCACAAGGTCGGCCCCTGGCATAGAATCCAGCAACAGGCATGCCCAAGAAACCCGCCAGGCCCGCTTGGCGGGTTTCTTGTTGATGCCGCAGCGTTCTCCAGAAGCCGGGCTTGCCGACTTGTCGATCGCACGTGTTTATACCCACGGCATCCAGATCTGTTGCCGATTGCGTCCGCCGTGCATTGGGTTTTGAGCTGTGGGTCTTCTGATATGAGCTTGGAATCGGTTCGTGCCTTCTTCGCCGCGCATGCGCCGGACATTGAGGTCATCGTCACGGAAGCGAGTTCGGCGACGGTGACGCTGGCGGCGCAGGCGCATGGTGTGTTGCCGGCGCAGATCGCCAAGACGATCTGTCTTCGCGTCGCGGAACGGACCATGCTCGTCGTGACCAGTGGCATCGCCAGGCTGGATAACCGCAAGTTCAAGGATCAGTTCGGCGGCAAGCCGCGCATGCTCGACGCTGAAGAGGTCGTCGAGGCGACAAGCCACCCGGTGGGTGGCGTCTGCCCGTTTGGCCTGCCGTCGCCGCTGCCGGTCTACTGCGACGTGTCGTTGCGCGAATTCGGCGAGGTCGTGCCCGCCGCCGGCGCCACCAACGCTGCGGTACGGATTGAGCCGCGGCGTATGGCGGACCTGGTCGGCGCCGAATGGGTGGATGTGTGCCAGGGTTAGAGGCCGGATCCCGAAGCTGGAACCAGGGCGCGGAAAGAGGCGAGTCGAAAATCGGCTGACTGGCCGGGCGGACTTCGGGGGCAAGTCCTGCATAATTGGTCGGAGTGGCCGGATTCGAACCGACGACCCCTTGACCCCCAGTCAAGTGCGCTACCGGGCTGCGCTACACTCCGGACCGGTCGCGATGTATCGTGATAACCCCGCTTCGGTCAACCAAAATTCGGCGTTTGTTGCACCGGCGTTGATACGATGGCTCTTGGCCTCTGCAATGCGGGCCGCAGCCGCCGCTGATGGCGGTATTCGAGCGCGATGGCACCCCAGATCAAGCCGAGCAGCAGGTAGACGTGGCGCCAGTGATCGATGTCGATGAAGGTGCCGAGCCCGATATTGCCGATGAAGGCGACATAGGCGCACAAGAGATAGGGTTGCCACGGCCGGTCACGCAAAAGGATGCGGAACCCGGCTGCCAGGGTCCACAGGACAAGCGTCAGGAACGACACGAAGCCGAGCCAGCCATAGTCCATCAGCATCTTCAGCCAGATGTCGTGCGTGTCCTCGCCGAACAGCGTGCCGAAGACCAGTGGGCCGATGCCGAACGGATGCTCCATCGCCATCTGGAAACCGATCGTATAGCGGGCGAAGCGGCCGAGGCGGGCGGTGTCATAGCTCTGTTCGAGGTGCGCGCGGTTGGAGAACATCTCTGCCACCCCAGGCAGATGCAAGATCACGATCACGGCGATGGCCAGCAGCGACAGTGCGGCGATCGTCATGATCACCACGCGCAGCCGGAACATGCCGCTGTTGCTCTGCAGGAACAGGCAGCCGGTGAGCAGCACGGCGGAGACGGCAAACATGCCCCAGGCGCCGCGCGAGAAGGAGAAGAAGATGCCGGCCGTGATGATCAGCAACGGTATCGCCAGCAATGGCATGCGCGAGATCGGTCCGGTCAGGAGCAGATAGAGCAGATAGATGCCCGGCAACACCAGGAACGGTCCGAACACGTTCGGATCCTGGAAGGCGCCAGCGGCGCGATCGTATTTGGTGAACATTTCAGCACCGGGAAAGACGTGGAAATAGCCTGCTATGCCAAGCAGCGACGTCGCCACCGCCGAGACGACATAGGCAATGAAGATCAGACGGTAGAGGTTCGGCTGCGTGGCGGTGACCGATGCGAAGAACACGGCGCTGAAGGCGAGAAACAGCGATACGGCGAGATAGAGCGGCGTGTTGGCGAGGTTCGCCATCTGCGTCATCGAGATCATGCCGCCGATGTTCATCGCCACCAGCAGCACCAGCAGCGGCGTGGCGGCGCGGGAGATCCTCAGGCCGAAAAGGGCCCAGACGGCGATCAGCCCGGCCATGTAGATTTCATAAGGGGCCGGCTCGCTGATGACGAAGCCGGACAGGAGAATACCGAGCACCACCGCGCTGGAAGAAATCAGGGCGATCAGCTTGGCGTTGACTGCGGCCGGCGGCAGTTCGTGGGAAATCGCGCTCAATAGGCGTTTTCCGTGTTGAGCAGTCGAATCGGGGTCAGGAACAGGATCCGCAAATCGAACAGCAATGACCAGTTTTCGATGTAGTAGAGGTCGTACTCCGTCCGCATGCGGATCTTCTCATTGGTGTCCATCTCGCCGCGCCAGCCATTGATCTGCGCCCAGCCGGTGACACCGGGCTTGACCTTGTGGCGGGCGAAATAGCCGTCGACCACCTCATTGTAGAGAAGGTTGTGCGACTGCGCGGCAATGGCATGTGGACGCGGACCGATGAGCGACAGCGAGCCCAGCAGCGAGTTGAAGAATTGCGGCAGCTCGTCGATCGATGTCTTGCGAATGAAGCGCCCGACGCGGGTGACCCGCGGGTCGTTCTTGGTCACTGTCTGCTTGGCGGTCGGGTCCGATCTGTCGGTGTACATCGAGCGGAATTTATAGACCTCGATAACCTCGTTGTTGAAGCCGTGCCGTTTCTGCTTGAACAGGACAGGCCCCTTGCTGTCGAGCTTGATGGCGATCGCGGTGCCGAGCATCACCGGCAGGAAGACGACGATGCCGATGAGGCTGAAGATGATGTCGAAGGCACGCTTGGCGACCGAATCCCAGTCGTTGATCGGCTTGTCGAAAATGTCGAGCATCGGCACCGAGCCGATGTAGGAATAGGCGCGCGGGCGAAACTGCAGCGCGTTGGAGTGTGCCGACAGCCGGATGTCGACCGGCAGGACCCACAGCTTCTTCAGCAATTGCAGGACGCGCGTTTCGGCGGTCAGCGGCAGCGACACGATCAGCATGTCGATGCGGGCGATGCGGGCGAACTCGATCAGTTCCGAAATGGTGCCGAGCTTGGGATAACCGGCAACGATGGGCGGCGAGCGCTTGTCGCTGCGATCGTCGAAGATGCCGCAGATGCGGATGTCGTTGTAAGGCTGCTTTTCGACCGAGCGGATCAGGATCTCCGCCGCCCTGCCGCCGCCGACGATGACGGCGCGCCGCTCCATGCGGCCGTCGCGTGCCCAGCGCCGGATCAGCTTCGACATCACCAGCCTGAGGCCGAAGAGGAAGACAAAGCCGACGACGAACCACGTCCCGAACAGCAGGCGTGAATAATCTTCCGACATCTTCGTGGCGAAGGCTGTCAACGCCATCAGGGCGAAGGCGCCGGCCCAGGCCAGCAGGATGCGGCCGAAATTGGCGATCGGCCGCATGAGGGAGACCACCTGATAGCAGTCGGTGACATCGAGCAGCACCACGGCGAGGAATGACGCGGCGGCAATCGTCACCGGATATTGCCAGGCGAGATAGTTGAAGAACCCGACATAGTAGAAATAGACGCAGAGCCCCGAAACGAACAGCACCGCGAATTCGACCATGCGCAGGACGCCGCTGACCATAATCGGCGACATCGTATCGCGCCGGTATTGCGTGGCGACCTGTCGGGCAACGTCGTTCATGCCGCCCGGCGCATCGCCATCGGCCGGGCCGTCGAATTTACGCACCGCTTCGGGTGAAAAGCGGCGCGCGGGGTCGATCTCGTTCATGGGACAGTCCGCAAGCTTCCCTCGGGGATAGCAAAAGAGAGCTAAGAAACCCTTGAAGCAACGCATGGCTTTGGAAGGGCTTGGACTAGCTGTCGAGCGCGGCGAAGTAGGCTTTCTCGATTTCGGCGGCCATGACGTCGGCGCCGAAACGCGCCCTGAGGCCGGAACTGTCGGGCATCAGTTCGCGATAGGCGGCAAGGTCGGTCAGCGCCTGGCTCATCTTGCCGGCAAGCTCGGCCGCATCGGGCCGGATCAGGGCAGGGGAATCGGAACCAAAAATCTCTGGTATGCCGCCGACGGCTGTCGCGATCATCGGCCTTGCCCCGGCAAGGGCCTCCAGCACGATATAGGGCATCGCCTCGGCACGCGAAGGAACCACGACGAGCGCCGCCAGCGCGAAAGCCTCCCTGGCCGGCATTGGTGGCAGGAAACGGACATGGCCCTCAAGTCCCAGGCGCCGCACTTGTACGTGGTAGCGTGGCAGGTCGTCGCCGTCGCCGACCATCACCGCGCTCAGCGCGCGGCCGAGGCGAGGGCCGGCGGCGGCCAGGGCATCGATGAAGATGTCTGGCCCCTTGAGATCCCGCATCATGCCGATATAGAGCAGGTCCGCCTGATCGGCGTTGGCGATCACGGGTTCGAATTCGGCCGCGCGCAAGCCGTTGTAGACCAGCGCGTTCGGAATGGGCGGTTCGCCCACCTTCCTGCGATAGGTCCGCCGCTCATAATCGGAGACGAACAGCAGGCAATCGGTGAAGCGCGCCATGAAGCGCTCGAGCGCGAAGAACATCTTTCCGGTGGCGGTGTTCTCGTCATAGTGGAGGGAGCCGCCATGCGGCGAATAAAGGCGGGCTACGCGAGACCTTGACACCCGCAACAGTGAGCCGAACAGACGGGCATAGGCGCCACCCTTGGCGCCGTGCCCGTGCAGCACGTCCGGCCGCAATTCCTTGATGATCCTGTAGGTGCGTCTGGCCGAGGCGAGGTCGCCCGGGCCGACATGACGCTGCATTGGCGTGCGGTGGATGCCGAGCGCCAGCGTCTCCTTCATCTGCGCGAACAGACGCTCCTCGAATTCGCCGCCCGTGGTCGAATCGCAGACGATGCCCACCATGTGACCGGCGGCGGCCTGCGCTTCCGTCAAATCGCGCACATGCCGGAAAATTCCTCCGACGGGTGAACGAAAGCAGTGGACGATCCTGAGCTTGTCCGCCACGTGGTGTCATTCAGAACAGGCGTTCACGAACGTAGACGGTGTCTCCGGGCAGCAGCGGGTCCGAGGTGACCACGCGGCCGGTCATCACCTTGCCGTTGATGTCGCGCGTGATGTCGACGCTTTCCTGATTCGCGCGTGGCGTGAAGCCGCCGGCAATGGCGATGGCCTTCTGCACGGTCAGGCCGGGTACGTAGGAATACTGGCCGGCGGCGCCGACTTCGCCCATGACGAAGATCGGCCTGTAGCGATCGATCTCGACCGAGACGTCGGGGTCGCGCAGATAGCCTTGCCGCAGCTTGTCGGCGATCGCCTTTTCCATCTGCTGCGCGGTGTGGCCGCGGGCCGGTATCGCGCCGACGAGCGGGAAAGAGATATAGCCCGATTGGTCCACACTGTAGGTATTGGTCAGCCCGTCCTGCTCGAACACCGTGACACGGACACGGTCGCCGGCACCGAGACGGTAGGGCTGGTCGAGGATCTCGTGGAAGGCTGCCGGCGTCGGCCGGTAGCTGGAGCAGCCGGCGAGCATCGATACGGCAAGCAGTGCGCGAAAGAGGGAAGCAGTGCTTTTCATGACCGGATACGTACCTTCGACTGGCCGCTGCCGCATCGCAGCAAAGATCTGGGATCGGGCTCGTTATCATCCTGTTAGGGTTAATGGCCGGTAAAGGAGTCGGCTGATGCCGTTTACGCCGGCGAGAATTTCGCCGTATTTGCTGGTTTATCGTTTTTCTTCCCGTTCGCGCGTAAATGCTAACCAAAACTTACCGTGATCTTAACGGCTGAGTTACCATAGTTGTTTACGGTGCATCCCGACCCAGTTTCGGAGTAGGGATGCATGTCCGTTCAATCCGCGGCCGCAGATGTCGACGTTGATCTCAGGCAGCTTTTCGCCAGCCTGGCGAGGAATTGGCTGCGCATCCTGGTCTTCGTTCTGGTGGTGACAGGACTGACGTTCGCGTTCGCTTCGCTCGCGACCCGGCATTACAAGGCCCAGACGCAGGTGGAGATCGTTCCGCGCGAATCCGTCTACACCCGTCCGGCCGGCAACACTGACGGCGACAAGCCGATCCTCGACGAGCAAGGCGTTGCCACCCAGGTCCAGATAATTTCGTCCAACGAGATCCTGAAGCAGGTGGCGCAGAAGCTCGGCCTGTCGCGGCTGCCTGAGTTCGACGAAACGATCAATATGTCCTCCCTGAGCCGCGTGCTGATCCTGCTCGGCTTGAAAAACGACCCGATGGACGTTCCGGCCGACGAGCGTGTCCTGAAGAAGATGGGTGAGAAGCTCAACGTCTATGGTGTTGAAAAGACCCGCATCATTGCCATCGAGTTCTCCTCGGAGGATCCCAAGCTCGCCGCCGCCATTCCCGATGCCATCGCCGCCGCCTATATTGCGGGGCAGGGTGCGGCCAAGCGCGAATCGAACACTGCTGCCGCCGACTTTCTGGCGCCCGAGATCGCCGACCTGTCGAAGCAGGTCAAGGATGCCGAGGCCAAGGTCGCGGCCTACCGCGGCCAGTCCGACCTCCTGATTGGCGGCAACAATTCCGTTCTGGCCACCCAGCAACTGGCCGAGTTGTCGACCGAATTGTCCCGGGTGCGGGCCAACCGCGCCGCGGCCGAAGGCACCGCCGACAGTGTGCGCAAGGCGCTGCAGAACGGCGGCTCGCTGGATTCGCTGCCGGAAGTGCTGTCGTCCGACCTGATCCAGCGTCTGCGTGAGCGGCAGGTCGAGCTGCGCGCCAACATCGCCGATATGTCGACGACACTGCTCGACAATCATCCGCGCATCCGCGCCGCGAAATCGCAGTTGGCCGACCTCGATGCGCAGATCCGCAGCGAAGCCCAGAAGGTCATGAGGGGCCTTGTGATGCAGGCGGACGCGGCCAAGGCGCGCGAAAACCAGCTCGTCGCGGACGTCAACACGCTCAAAGCGGCTTCGGCGCAGGCCGGCGAACAGCAGGTCGGCCTCGACGCGCTGCAGCGCGATGCCGCCGCCAAGCGCCAGCAGCTCGAACTCTACCTGACCAACTACCGCGAGGCGGCTTCGCGTCAGGACCGCAACTATGTCCCGGTGGATGCCCGCATCGTCTCGCCGGCCTTGGTGCCCGCCGAGCCATACTTTCCCAAGGTCGGGCCGATCATCGGTGCGGCCGCAGCGGCTTCGCTTCTGCTGGCGGCGGTGTTCACGCTGTTGCGGGAGCTCTTCTCGGGCCGAGCAATGCGCCCGGCCACAGGAGCCCGCTTTGAGCCGATCGACGAAGTGCCGATGCCGCCGACTGTCCATCAAGAGCCATCTGCTCGCCTGGAACCGCCTGTCGCCAGCAAGCCCGCCAATCGCGCCGCCGAAGCGCCATTGCCCGAAACGGTCATGGGCCCGGAGATGATCGCGCAGCCCCAGCCAGCTGTGGAGGCAGTATCTGCCGCCCATGCCGCCCCTGTCGCCGGGGCCGCGCCCATGGCTGAGGCCAAGCCTATGGCTGAGGCCAAGCCAGTGGCTGAAGCCGAGCCTGTCACGGAGATCCCGCGGCCACGCTCCGTGCTTGGCGAGATCGATATCGAGAAGGCCGCTGAAAAGCTGATCGCGAGCGGGGCCGCGCGCGCCATATTCGTTTCGCCCGAAGGCGACGAGGCGGCCGCGTCGGCGATCCTGGTGGCGCGTGAGGTGTCCGACGCCGGCCTGCGCGTCCTGCTGCTCGACCTCACCGCCTCGGGCGCCGCCTCGCGGCCGATGCTCGACAGCGGGCTTTTCCCGGGCATCACCGATCTGCTCGCCTCGCAGGCGCAGTTCAGCGACGTGATCCATGCCGATCTTTATTCCGACTGCCATGTCATCCCCGTTGGCACGGCCGACCCGGTCCGCGCCATGCGCGCCGCCGACAGGCTGCCGATCATCATGCAGTCGCTGACCACGGCCTATGATCTGGTGGTGGTCGAATGCGGACCGGCCGACGCGCAAGGCATCAGCCGCCTGGGCAGCGATGCCACCGAGGTGTTCCTGTCCATGCTCGAGCCGGACGACGAAGTGACGCGAGCCGCCGTCAAGCTGATCGAGAACGGCTATCCCGACCTGACCCTTGTTACGCCGCTTGGCCACGAACCGCCCGGCACCCCGGGTCAGCGCTCCGCGGCTTGAAAGAACAGCCGTTGGGAGGCTTGCTCACTTTACGGCGAGCTTAGCTGTCGTCCTCGCCAGCCGGGGGTGCTGCCTGTCCGGCTGACTTACGGCGCAGCATCTTGGCCAGCTTCCAGATCGCCGGGCTGTTCTTGATGAAAGCCTTCAGCCGTGCATTCTGGCGAAGCATCAATGCCAGCGCACGGCCCTTCAGCGTCAGCGGGACCAGCACCTCGAAATGCTGCGTTTCGATATCGCACCATTGTCGCTTGTAGGGCTCGTCGCCGACGGAGAAATCATAGACCGCGAAACCCGTCTCGCAGGCCTCCTGGATGTTGTCGAAGAACAGGAAGTCGCCGGGACTGGTGTGCGCGAGATCGTCCTCGGCGATCGCTCCGAACTCGCAGATCAGCCGCCTGCCCGAGCGGCTCGATCCGGTGATAGCGCGCAGCTTGCCGGCAACCTCCAGTCCGTGCAGCACGAAAGGAGGCTCGGGCTGGTCCAAGGCCTGGGTAAACAGCCCTCGGAAAAAGGCGCGCGTCGGATCGTCGCCGAAGACGTTGGCAATGCCCATCTTGCGAAAGCGAAGCTCCTTCATCTCGAAGAAGGCGTCGAGCAACCGCTCCACCTCGTCCGAGCTGCGAGCCTCGATGCGCCGGTGGCTGCCGACTGCCTCGAATTTGCGGGTCTGCGAACGATGCTTCTTGCGTTTGCGCTTTCCGCCGGCGCGCAGCAGCAACGCATCGAAGCCTCCGGCAAGGTCGGCGGCCAGCGAAAGATTGGGGCTGGAAAAACGTGCAAGCGACGCCAGCGGATTGGCGATATCATCGAGCTTGGGCAGCAAGCGTTCCAGCGCGATGAGATCGATGTCCGGACGGGATTTGGCGACGGCCGCAAGCATCGAACGGATGGCGGCGACATCCGCATTGGCCAGCCATTGCGGGTCAGCGGCCGCGAAATTGCCGTTGGCGTGCCGGCCGCCCATGAAACGGGCGACTCGGAACCGTCCCTGGTTCACAACTTCCAGCGCCAGTGCAAAGACCGGCTTGCCTTCGAGAGCGAGCGTAGCCACGAGGAGTTCGGGCTTGACCTGCGCGGCCCAGTTCATGACCCAGGTCGCGCCCTGTGCCGGCGCACAGACCGCCGAGCGGCAGAACTTCGCATAGGCCGCCAGCCCCTCGGCGCCCGCGACCGAGATCGATGGCCCGGTGGCACCCCCAGGCAGGGCGCGTGGTGATGCCTCGGTCGCCGCAAGCCGATTGCCGTCAAATGGCGCCATTGCGTCAACCATACCTCAATCCTTAAGGCGTATTGATCCCGATTTGGGGGGGCGCTCAGGCGTGTTCCGTGCTTGGATCAGCCTAGGCGCAAAAGGTGAATGAATGATCGACGGTGGGGAGGCTATCCGAAAACTGGCGCTCAACGTCGCGCGCTATACCGGCCTCGCCCCATTGGCCAGACCGTTTGTCGGCGGCATCGGCGCCATCCTGATGCTGCACCGCGTGACAGCGACACCCGAAAAGCCGGATAGCGCAAACCGGCACCTCAACATCGCGCCCGGCTTCCTCGATGCCGTGATCGCCGACATGAAGGCGGACGGCTATGCCTTCGTCTCGATGGACGAAGCCGTGGAGCGCATCGAGGCAGGCGGCAAAGGTGGTCGGTTCGCCACCATCACCGCCGACGATGCCTATCGTGACAACATGACGGAGGCGCTGCCGGTGCTGGAAAAGCACGGCGCGCCGATCACCATCTATGTCGCCCCGGGACTGATCGACGGTACCGCCGATCTGTGGTGGGATGTGACCGAGGATATCGTCAATGCCTGCGACCGGCTGACGCTGGCGACCTCAAATAGTCCAATCGTGATTGATTGCGCGACCCCCGCCAGGAAGCGTCAGGCCATAGCCCGGTTGCACGCCTACCTCGCCACCGAGGTTCGCGAGGAAGACCTTAGGACTGTGCTGCGCGATCTGGCCACTTCCAATGGCATCGACGCGGATGCTCCGCGCCTGCGGACCCTGATGAACTGGAATGAGATTCGCACCATCGCCGCGCATCCGCTGGTGACGATCGGCGCCCATACCATCAACCACAGCAATCTGAAGCGGCTTTCCGAGGCCGATGCGCGACACGAGATCGGCGCTGTGAAGGATATGTTGCGGGCCAGGCTCGGCAGGGAGCCGCGCCATTTTGCCTACCCTTATGGCTATGCAAGCGCCGTCGGCTGCCGCGAAGTGGGCTTTGCCCGCGAGGCCGGCTATGCCTCCGCCGTGACGACCCGCCATGGTGTGCTGCGCGCCGAACATGCCGGTTTTCTCCATGCTTTGCCCCGCATTTCGGTCAACGGCCGCTACCAGAGCCTTGCCCATATCCGCACCATGCTGTCGGGCGTGACGACGCCGCTCGCCAATGCCGGCAAGATGGTCGTCACCGTCTGACGGGCTGCCAAGGCATGGCTCAGCGCTTGGCGCGTGGCTCCAGCATCAGCCACTTGATGATGCCCATGGCCGGCAGCACCCAGAGCAGGCCGCTGAGCAGAAAGAAGAAGAAATGCACCCACGCGCCCGATTCCGACAGGCGGGCGACCGCTAAGATCGATGCGACCAGCGCGTAGATGATAACCAGCGCCACCAGCAGGAACATTCCGATCAGCTTTTTCAGGCGAATAGGCATGGCTTGGCCTCGTTGTTCGCTATCGCTTAGGCCGAACACACGGCACGCGCAACCCGTGACAGGCGGCGCGACGGCGTGCCGCGCCGTCCGGTCTTGCCAGCAGGAATGCGATGGTCCACCAATCCGCGACATCAACCTGCCGGGATAGATTCATGGCCGCCATCACTGCTGCCACGCCTTACCAGGCCCGTGACCGCGACCTGCGCAACCGGGCGCTGGTGCGCGGCTGGCTCTACGTCGTGCTTCTGGTGCTGTTTGCGTTGGTGCTGGTTGGCGGCGCGACGCGGCTGACCGAGTCCGGCCTGTCGATCACCGAATGGCAGCCGATCCATGGCGTCATCCCGCCGCTCAATGAGGGCGAGTGGCAGGAGGAATTCCAGCGCTATCAGCAGATCCCGCAATACACCGAGCTCAACAAGGGCATGACTATCGAGGCATTCAAGTCGATCTTCTGGTGGGAGTGGGCGCACCGTCTGCTGGCGCGCAGCGTCGGCCTGGTCTTTGCCTTGCCGCTGCTGTTCTTCTGGGTGACGCGCCGGATAGAGCGCGGGCTCGGACCGAAACTTGCGGGAATTCTTCTCCTCGGCGGCCTGCAGGGCGCTATTGGCTGGTGGATGGTGGCCTCAGGCCTGGTCGACCGTGTGTCGGTGAGCCAGTACAGGCTGGCCACGCACCTGACGCTGGCGGCACTGATCTTCACCGCGACCATGGTCGTCGCCCGCGGGCTGGCGCCGCATTCCGAGCCCGCCGCCGATCGCTCGACGCAGAGATTGGCCGGTTTCATCGTGCTTCTGGCGCTGATCCAAATCTATCTCGGCGGCCTGGTCGCCGGTCTCGACGCCGGGATGAGCTACAACACCTGGCCGCTGATGGATGGCAGGATTATCCCGGGCGATCTGCTGATCCTCGAGCCGGTATGGCGCAACGTCTTCGAGAACCCGAAGACGGTGCAGTTCATACATCGCTTCGGCGCCTACACGATCTTCGCCGTCGCGCTCTGGCACATGATCACCACGCGCCGTCGGCTGCCCGGCTCAACCCATGCCCGCCGCGCGACGCTGCTGTTCGTGCTGGTGCTAGTGCAGGCCTCTATCGGCATCGGCACGCTGCTGATGCAGGTGCCCCTGCATATGGCGCTGACGCATCAGGGGTTCGCGCTGGTTGTGCTCGGTTTTGCCGCCGCCCATTGGCGCGGCACCAAAGGTGCCTATCCGCTCCCGCATGAGGTCGCGGTCAGGAGCTGATCCGAGCCGGGTCAAAGGTCACATCCAGAATTCGTTCGACTGCGTGGTCCTACCGCCGTCGAATTCGGCCTGCGACGCTGCGGCGGACGGTGCGGGCTGGCCTTGACCGCTTTCGCAGCCGTGTCCGCTTCGCCACGCACCTCGTCGGCGACATCGTCGAACGGTTTGAGCGCCTATGGCCGGCGAGCCGTCCTCGAACCGCACCTTCCAGATACGGCTCGAAAGGTCTCGGCGATGAGTTCGGGCGCGCTGACCCTCCAGCGCGCCGGAAATGCGGGTCCGTCCATCAAAGGCCGAGCATCAGGTCCATGTTCTGGACGGCCGCGCCCGAGGCGCCCTTGCCGAGATTGTCATAGACCGCCAGCAGCAGCGCCTGCGCTCTGTCGTCGTTGGCGAAGACATAGAGCTTCATGCGGTTGGTGCCGTTGTAGATCTCAGGATCGATCTCCGGCATGCGTTCCAGATGCGTATAGGGCGCCACTTCGACCACGCCGCCCTTGATGGCGGCGAAATGGTCGGCAATGGCCGCATGCAACTCCGCACCCGTCGGCACATAGTCGAGGCCGCCGAGCTGCAGCGGCACCACCGTGATCATGCCTTGGGCAAAATTGCCGACAGCCGGCTGCATGATCGGATCATGCGACAGCTTCGCGTAGGCCCGCAGCTCCGGCACATGCTTGTGCTGCAAGGTCAGCCCATAGGGCAGGAACTCCGAGGCGTCCTCGCCCTTGGCGACGTAGTCCTCGATCATCGGACGTCCGCCGCCCGAATAGCCCGAAATGCCGTTGACCGTGATCGGGAAATCGGCCGGCAGCAGACCGGCGGTGACCAGTGGCCTGAGCGTCGCGATCGGCCCCTGCGGCCAGCAGCCGGGATTGGCGATGCGCTTGGCCGAGGCGATCTTCTTCGCCTGCTCCTTGTCCATTTCGGCGAAACCATATTCCCAGCCTTCGGCGACACGATGCGCGGTCGACGCATCGATGACCTTGGTGGTGTCGTTGGTGATGAGCGAGACGCTTTCCTTCGCCGCATCGTCCGGCAGGCACAGGATCGCGATGTCGGCGGCATTGAGGAATTCGGCGCGCGCCGCCGTTTCCTTGCGGCGCTCGGCAGGAATGGAAATGATCTCGAGATCGCCACGCTCGGCAAGCAGCGCCCGGATCTGGAGGCCGGTGGTGCCGTGCTCGCCGTCGATGAAGATTTTCGGTTTCATTGCCTGATCAAATTCCCTGAAGTTTCAAGACTATATGCCGTTACCGTGATTCACGGCGGCGCCATTGTGGCCGTTATTCAATTCTTCCTGTCGCGCCTTCCGCTCCGCCAGCAGACCGAGATATTGCATGGCGATCATCGAGCCGGCGATCGCCGTAATATCGGCGTGATCATAGGCCGGCGCAACCTCCACCACATCAGCACCGACAATATCGATCTGGTTGAGCTGGCGCAGCGTCGACAGGATTTTCGCCGAGGATGGCCCGCCGGCAACCGGCGTGCCGGTGCCGGGCGCGTAGGCGGGGTCGAGGCAGTCGATGTCAAAGGTCAGATAGGTCTTCTTGCCGCCGGTGCGGTCGACGATGGCGTAGGCAATGTCGGAGGCGCGCATCTCCTCGATCTCGTGGCCGTAAAGGATCTTGATACCGAACGTGTCGGGCGCATGGGTGCGGATGCCGATCTGAATCGAACGGTCGGGATCGATGATGCCCTCGTTGACCGCGCGGCCGACGAAGGATCCATGGTCGATGCGCTTGCCGTCATCGGGCCATGTGTCCTGATGGGCGTCGAACTGTACCAAAGCAAGCGGTCCGTGGATGGCGGCATGCGCCTTGAGCAGTGGCCACGTCACGAAATGATCGCCGCCGAGGGTCAGCAGGAAGGCGCCTGACTTCAATATCTTCGACGCTTCGCGTTCGATCGCTGCCGGCGTCTTCTGATGGTTGCCGGAATCGAGCAGGCAATCGCCGTAGTCGACCACGGCGAGATGCTCGAACAGGTCGCGTGAGAAGGGGTACTGCGGATCATTGTCGAGGATCGCCGAGGCACGACGAATCGCCTGCGGCCCGAAACGGGCGCCGGGCCGGTTGGTAACGGCGGCATCGAACGGAATGCCCCACACCACCGCGTCCGCGCCTTTCACATCCTTGGTGTACCGACGGCGCATGAACGACAGCGCGCCGGAATAGGTCGGCTCGAATGCGGCGCCCGTTTTGGAACGGGCGGTGAAGGCGTGGTCGATGTTCTTGTTCGCCATTACGAATCCTCGTTTTTATCGGGGTGCAACAACTACAGAACCGGCATGGAAGATGCCAGTCATAGCTTGGGGAGACGAAACGGCGCCGCCCGGGTACCACAGCAACACAGGGTTGTATCATTATGACGCAGACCGCGTTTCTTAATCCGTCTCATGCTGTGGTGTCGACCCACGCCGGCACGATCGCCGGCGAACGCTTCCAGGTGCTCGATTCGTGGCGCGGCATCTGCGCCCTGCTGGTGGCGCTGTTTCATTTTCCGACCGCTTCGGCGATCTCGCAGAGCGGCTTCATCGGTTCGTCCTATTTGGTCGTCGATTTCTTCTTTGTCCTTTCCGGTTTCGTCATCGCCGGCAACTACGCCAATCGGCTGAGCCAGCCGGCACAGGTCGCCCGCTTCGCGCTGGTGCGTTTCGGTCGCATCTACCCGCTGCATCTGCTGATGCTTGCCGCCTTCGCGGGGTTTGAACTGCTGCGGCTGCTGTTGCCGGCACTGCATGGCACCGGCGCCGCACCCTTCACCGAAGGGTTCGATCTGAAGAGCCTGCTTGCCAATCTTCTGTTGCTGCAGGGTGTCGGCTTCGAGGATCGACTGACCTGGAATGCGCCGAGCTGGAGCATTTCGGCGGAGTTCTTCGCCTACCTCCTGTTCGCGGGCGTGGTGTTCGTCGCCGGCGCGCGCGCCTGGGTGTGGTTCGTCGCCGCTGCCGTCACCGCGCCGCTGTTCCTGCTCGGCTTCTCCACGCACCATATGGATGTGTCCTATGATTTCGGCTTCATCCGCTGCCTCTACGGCTTCTCGCTCGGCGCCCTGCTAGCCTGGTTTCAGCATGATTCCATTGCAGGGGCGCGACAGATCCTCGCCAGGAGCGGCCCGCGGATGAACTGGACGCTGGCTGAAATGGTCATGGTGGCGGTCATCGTCGTTTTCGTCTCGCTGGCGGGCGGCAATGATTTTGGCATCGCAGCACCCCTCGTGTTCGCGCTGGCGCTGTTTCTCTTCGCCCATGAAGGCGGCTGGATTTCCGCTATGTTGAGGGTGCCGTTCATGCTGACGCTCGGCGCGCTGTCCTACTCGATCTACATGGTCCATCTCTTCGTCCAGGCGCGCATGATCAACCTCGCCGGGCTCGTCGGGCGCAAGCTCGACCTCGATCTTGTCGGTGACATCGTCCTGCGTGGCCAACCCGCGACGGGGTTCGGTGCCGGCTGGGCCGGGACGGTGGCGATCGTCATCATGCTGGCCGCCACCATCGCGGTGTCGTGGATCACCTGGCGCTTCGTCGAAACGCCGGCGATAGCGTGGTTCCGCCGCGAATCGAAGCGCCTCTGAGGCGAGCATCCGCTAGCCGGCTTCGTTCACCTGCTTGTCACGGGCATCGCCTATCCGGATCTCGATCCGGCAAGGAGCGATTCTCGATGCGGACCCTCTGGTTGAGCCTTCTGTTTTCCACGGCGCTTGTGGCATCTGCTGGCGAGTCAGTGGCCGGCGAAACCCGCGCCAGACAAATCCTCGACCGGTTCGAAAATGCCAACCAGTGGCGCGACCATGTCATGGTGGCCGCGCATCGCGCCGGCAGCATGCAGGCCGGCAAGACGCTCTACGCGGAGAATTCGCTCGCGGCTGTCGAGGGCTCGATCGCCATGGGCGCCGAGATCGTCGAGGTCGACATCAGGCGCTCGAAGGACGGCGAGTTCGTCGTCATGCATGACAGCTGGCTCGATCGCACCACGACCTGCAAGGGCGAGGTGGTGAGGTACACGCTGGCCGAACTGAAGACCTGCCGACTGGTGGTCGAAGGCACCCGCGCCGTCACCGACGAACGGGTCTCGACGCTGCGCGAGATGCTGCTGGCGACCCGGGACAGGATCGTCATCAATCTCGACAACAAGCTTGAAGTCGGCGACCTGCCGGGCATGATCGCGGTCGCCCGGGATCTCGGTATGGCCGACCAGGTCATCGTCAAGGAGAACTTGTGGAACCAGAACCGGATTGCCACGGTGAAGACCGCCATGGCCGCGATCGGCGGCGGCTTTCAGTTCATGCCGATCATCGCCGATGACGCGGTGCACGATGCCGGTTTCGCCGAGACGGTCGACCACTCCTTCTCGCCACGAGCAATCGAGCTGATCAACTGGCGGGCAGGCGCCGAGACGCTGACCGAAACTGGCGGACCGCTGTTCAGCACGCGCATGCGGGCGGTCGCGGTACGGGGAAACTGGCACATCTGGGCCGATACCTACGCCATCGTCAACAAGCCGGGCGGCTTCCTGGCCGGCGGCCGCGGGGACGAACTGGCGGTGCAGGCCAGCCTGCCGCGCGAAGCCTGGGGGTTCTGGGTCGACCGCGGCGCCAGCATCATCCAGACCGACGAGCCGAAGGCGGCAATTGATTGGCTGGCGGCGAACGGTTACCGTGTGCCTTATACCAACGATGCGCGGCCTGCGGAGCAGGCGCACACGGCGAGCATCAACTAAGCAACCGAACGCTGGCTCGTCACCTCTCCCGGCGCTTCGTGCCGACCTCCCCATCGAGGGGAAGTGGAAGGGCCGCGGCAAATTCTCCGCCCCGGAATGGCAAGAGCAGCAGGTTTTCATATCGGGCGGGCCACGGGTGCACCAAGCGTGACGCCACCTATGAGGAGGCCACGAAGGTGGGGTTCGGTGATAGCGCGACAATGACCGGGTGCGCATAACAAAACAAAAAGGCCGCTCGGAGGCGGCCTTTTCGGTATCGGCAGTTCGAAACGCTTAGCGCTTCGAGAACTGGAACGAACGACGGGCCTTCGCCTTGCCGTACTTCTTGCGCTCGACGACGCGGCTGTCGCGGGTCAGGAAGCCGCCCTTCTTGAGCACGGCGCGCAGCGCCGGCTCGTAGTAGGTCAGCGCCTTGGAGATGCCGTGACGCACCGCGCCGGCCTGGCCGGAGAGGCCGCCGCCGACGACAGTGGCGACGATGTCGTACTGGCCCGAGCGGTTGGAGGCGATGATCGGCTGGTTGAGGATCATCTGCAGGACCGGACGCGCGAAATAGGTCGCGAATTCCTTGTCGTTGACGACGATCTTGCCGGAACCCGGCTTCACCCAGACACGCGCGATGGCGTTCTTGCGCTTGCCGGTGGCATAGGCGCGGCCCGATTTGTCGAGCTTCTGGACGTGGACGGGGGCCGCGGCCTGCGCGTTGGAGTTGCCGGTGGCGGCGCCCAGTTCTGCGAGCGAGGAAAGCTCAGCCATCTTATGCGACCTTCTTGTTCTTGGAATTCAGCTTGGCCACGTCGAGGACTTCAGGCTGCTGGGCGACGTGCGGATGCTCCGCGCCTGCATAGACGCGCAGGTTCTTCATCTGGCGGCGGCCGAGCGGGCCACGCGGGACCATGCGCTCAACGGCCTTCTCGACGACACGCTCGGGGAAACGGCCCTCGAGCAGCTGGCGCGCGGTGCGCTCCTTGATGCCGCCGGGATGCCCGGTGTGCCAGTAGTAGACCTTGTCGGTGAACTTCTTGCCGGTGAACACCACCTTATCGGCATTGATGACGATGACATTGTCGCCGTCGTCGACATGCGGGGTGAAGGTCGGCTTGTGCTTGCCGCGAAGATGATTGGCGATGACAGTGGCGAGACGGCCGACGACGAGACCCTCGGCGTCGATCAGGATCCACTTCTTCACCACATCCGCAGGCTTCTGCGAAAAGGTTGTCATGTTTTCTGCTTTCGGTTCTGACCTTCACGAGGAAGGCGTTTCTTGTTGCTTGGATTGCCGAAAGGCCCGTGCCCGTCGGCAATAACAAAACGGCGGCCTTTGCGGGCCGCTGCTTCGTGAGGGGCTTATAGGCGAGGGGCGGCGCAGCGTCAAGGCGCATTGAAAGTCTTGCGTCAGAGAAAGTATCGCCAAAACACGTAGTTAGATGAGAGGTATTATTTTACCGCACCGATTTGGCGTGGCCTGCCGCGCTTAGTGCTTTGCTTCAATCTCCTTGCGGGCCGCGCTTGAGAGGAAGGCTGATCTGGTAATGCCGCGTTCGCGCGCGGCCGCGTCGATGGCCCGCAATACGCCGCGCTCGAAGGTCACATTTGCCCGGACGACGGCGCTGTCATTATCGATGAGCGGTACAGAAACCAGATAGCTGCCTCCAGCGAGTGCGCTGCGTATGTCGGGAAGCGCGACAATCGCTTCGTGGCTGGACGGCTCGGGGACGGGCATATCCTCCGCCCACAGTTGCAGTGCTTCGGTCGCGTTCGGCACGATGTCCTTGGCTTCGTCCGCAGCCGAAAAACAGCCGGGAATATCAGGAAAGCGAATGCCGAACGCGCTATCGGCCTCCTTGTCGACCAATGCGAAATAATTCTTCACCCTAGCCTCCAAACCGTTCACGCGGTCCTAATCCAGCCCGCTTGCTTGGCGATCGCACGAGCTGTGCCGGTTGGCAGATCCTTTTCCGGATGGGGAACAATCAACACGATCTCGCCTTTGCGGAACTTGTGGTGTGAACCGCGCACCGAGATCAGCTCGAAACCTTCATCCCTCAGGCGTTTCACGATTTTACGACTATCACGCTCCAGCAAAGATCGCCTGTGCGCATATATATACACATTAGAGAAAAATCCAACATCACGTAAGTGATTAAGCTCGTCTCGGCGGGATCGAATACGTACCGGTGGCATGCGCCACCGTCTGCCCTTCCGGGCCGGCGACGATATCGATGTCGAACAGCATCAGGTTCTTTCCCAGCTTCAGGATGCGGCAATGGCCGTCGATCGGCCCGGCCTCGGCCTTGCGCACGAAGTTGATGTTGAGGTTGGTCGTGACCGAGAGCGCGTCCGGCCCGGCATGGCTGAGCACGCAGACATAACCACCGATGTCGGCCAGCGTGAACAGGGCAGGTCCGGACACCGTGCCGCCGGGACGCAGATGCCGTTCGCCGGCATTGAGCCGCACCGTGCAACCGCCGGGAAATACGTCGATCGCCTCATAGGCGGTGGAATTCTCGTTGAGTTGCGGAAAGACGGTTTCCATCAGCGCGTTGATCTGCGCTGCGGTCAGCACCGGCTCGAGTTTTGTCTGGGCGGGCATGTCGGTCTCTCATTCTGCGACAGGCCTGTATGGGCGCAGCCGGGCGTTTCTGGCAACACCTTCATCCGGCTGGCGCAAGCGATGGGTGTTGGATGAAACCCGATCCGGTATTAGATACTCCGGCAGCCCGATCGGAATCGCGGAGACCCTAGCCATGGCCGAAATCCTTGCCATCACGCCTGCAGCCGCCGAGGAGGGCCCGGTCACGACGAGCCTGGATAGAGGCGTGCTGCGCCTGACGCTCGCCAACCCCCCCGCCAACGCGCTGTCGCTTTCCGTAATGACGGCGCTGACCACGGAACTCGACCGCGCCAAGGCGGACAAGGCTGTTCGCGTCATCGTGCTGTCGGCTGCCGGCAAGGTCTTTTGCGCCGGCCATGATTTGAAGGAGATGACCGCGCGCCGCTCCGATGCCGATCGCGGCAAGGCCTTCTTCGAAGAGACGTTCGCCGCTTGCGCCACGCTGATGCAGGCGATCGTGCGCCATCCCGTGCCCGTGATCGCCGAAGTCGACGGCCTGGCGACCGCCGCCGGCCTGCAACTGGTCGCGAGCTGCGATCTGGCGATCGCCTCGCATGAGGCGACCTTCTGCACCCCCGGCGTCAACATCGGCCTGTTCTGCTCGACGCCGATGGTGGCGCTTTCGCGCAATGTCTCGCGCAAGCAGGCGATGGAGATGCTGCTCACCGGCGAGACGATCGATGCCGCGACGGCCAAGGAATTCGGCCTGGTCAACCGCGTGGTGCCGCGCGAGTACCTGAATCAGATTGTCACCAAATACGCGCAAACCATTGCTTCCAAGTCATCTCTGGTGGTGAAGACCGGCAAGGAAGCCTTCTACGCGCAGGCCGAAATGGGGCTGGCGGATGCCTATGCCTATACCGGCCGCGTCATGGTCGAGAATATGCTCGCGCGGGATGCGCAGGAGGGCATTGGCGCCTTCATCGGCAAGCGTAAACCGGAATGGATGGACGACTAGCCGTGGAGCCGCGTATCTCCATCATCACCATCGCTACGGATGATCTCGACCGGGCAGTACGCTTCTATGAAGCGATGGGCTTGAAACGCCATGCCGGGATTACCGACGGGGTAGCCTTCTTCCAGATGGGCGGTGCCATTCTCGGCCTGTTCCCGCGCGCCAGCGCCGAGGCGGATTCCGGGATCACTTTTGCTGGGGCTCCTTCCGCCATCTATCTCGCCTACAACACCCGCTCCGATGCCGAAGTCGACGAGGTGCTCGCCTTGGCGGAGCAGGCTGGCGGGCGCATCGTCAAGCCGGCCGGCCGCGCCTTCTGGGGCGGCTGGTATGGCTACTTCGCCGATGCGGACGGACATGTCTGGGAGGTGGGACACAATCCGGCCTTTCCGATCGCAGAAGACGGCACGATTTCGCTGCCTGATTGATGGCTTACCGCAAGCAGCTGACGCGGCTCAAGGCACGTATCTCAAGCGCACTTTGCTCGATGCCGAGCGCGTGGCTATCCGCAGGCCTTCATGGAGGAAGCGCTGAGGGAGGACGACGCGTGACTGTCGAGGATGACCTCAACTGGCGGGTCGAGCAGGCTTGCCGCGAGGGTTGGCCGGCGGCAACCGAGACGGTCGTCAAAGGCTGGCTTATGAGGCGCTCAGGTGGCAGAATCCGCCGCACCAATTCGGTCAATCCGCTACGCGGCAACCGGGCAGGGCCGGCGGAAGCTCTTGCCTCTGCCGAGACCTTTTATGCCGGTTATGGCCAGATACCGTTGTTTCGCGTTCCCGGTGTCGCCGGCGAGATGGATGCGGTTCTCGACCAGCACGGTTATGCCGTCGAAGGCGGTACGATCCATCTCTACGCCGATATCGATGCGATGGCCCGGGTGCGCGACGAAAAGGTCGTGATTTCCGCCACACCGGGCGAGGACTGGTTCGGCGCGCGATTTCGCATGAGCGGCTATGACGATGCCGATCGCCGCATCCTTCGGGAGATGACCGGGTTGATCGTCGGCGACCGCGCGTTTGTGTCCTGTGAATACGACAGCGAAATCGCTGCCCTGGCCTATGGTGTCATCCGCGATGGGCTGCTTGTGGTGGAATCGGTTGAAACGGATGCCCGCTTCAGGCAGCAAGGCCTCGGCCGCAGGACCGTTGGCAGCCTGATCGATTGGGCGCGGCGGGCAGGCGCCACGGCTGCCTGCTTGCAGGTCGTGGCAGACAACGTGCCCGGGCGTGCACTCTACGCTTCGCTCGGCTTCAACCGCGAACTCTACCGATACCACTACCGCAGGAAGGCAGTTGCCCAGTGAACCACGACACCTATGACAATGCCTATATCGGCGGCATCCTCAATTCGGTGAAGACCATCGCCATGGTCGGCGCGTCGGCCAACGACGTGCGGCCGAGCTATTTCGTGCTGAAATATTTGCTGGCCAAGGGATTCTCGGTGTTTCCGATCAATCCCGGTCAGGCCGGCAAGGAAATCCTCGGCCGGATGACCTATGCCAGGCTGGCCGATGTGCCCGAGCCGATCGACATGGTCGATATCTTTCGCGCACCGCCAGCGGTGCCGGGTATTGTCGACGAGGTGTTGCGGCTCGATCCTTTGCCCAAGGTCATCTGGATGCAGCTTGGCGTACGCCATGACGAGGCCGCCGCGCGCGCCGAGGCCGCCGGGATCAAGGTGGTGATGAACCGCTGCCCCAAGATCGAGTACGGCAAGCTGTCCGGCGAGATCGGCTGGACCGGTGTCAATTCCGGCGTGCTGTCATCGAAAAAGCCGTTGATGCGCCAAGGCTTCCAGAGTTTTGGTGTGCGCCAGAAATGACGCAACCTGAAAACCGGGATCGCTTTTTTCGCAAGAGATTTTGGTCAAGCGCTGATGCGCAAAAATTTTCCGGGATGCGATTGAGTTTCCCCCGCGTTCATCGCAGATCGCGCGCCGAAAGGCATTTTCTTCTTTGCATTCCGGTCCGGGCTTCGCCAAGAATGCCTGGCGAATTTTGAGAAATTCTCGAGGGAGGTTTCAGTGATCCGTACGCCCGGTTTCAATACGCTCGCCGTCCACGCCGGCGCCAAGCCCGACCCGGCTACTGGCGCGCGCGCCACGCCGATCTACCAGACCACCTCCTTTGTCTTCGACGACGCCGATCATGCCGCATCGCTGTTCGGGCTGAAGGCCTTCGGCAACATCTACACCCGCATCATGAACCCCACCCAGGCGGTGCTCGAGGAACGCGTTGCCGCGCTCGAGGGCGGCACGGCTGCGCTTGCCGTCGCCTCCGGCCACGCCGCGCAGGTGATCGTGTTCCACAATCTGATGCAGCCGGGCGATAATTTCGTCGCCGCCAACAAGCTTTATGGCGGTTCGATCAACCAGTTCGGCCATGCCTTCAAGAATTACGGCTGGGAAGTGCGGTGGGCCGACACCAACGACGTCTCCACCTTCGAGAGTCAGATCGACGACAGGACCAAGGCGATCTTCATCGAGAGCCTCGCAAACCCCGGCGGCACTTTTGTCGATATCGAAAAGATCGGCGAGATCGCGCGCAAGCACGGCTTGCCGCTGATCGTCGACAACACGCTGGCCTCGCCCTACCTGATCCGGCCGATCGAGCATGGCGCCGACATCGTCGTTCATTCGCTGACCAAGTTCATCGGCGGCCACGGCAATTCGATCGGCGGCGTCATCGTCGACGGCGGCACCTTTGACTGGTCGAAGTCCGGCAAATACCCGATGCTGTCGGAACCGCGCCCTGAATATGGCGGTCTCGTGCTGCACGAAACCTTCGGCAATTTCGCTTTCGCCATCGCCGCGCGCGTGCTCGGCCTGCGCGATCTCGGACCTGCGATCTCGCCCTTCAATGCCTTCCTCATCCTGACCGGTCTTGAAACCTTGCCGCTGCGCATGCAGCGCCACTGCGACAACGCGGTCACGGTCGCCGGCTGGCTATCAAACCATCCCAAGGTCGCCTGGGTGAATTATCCAGGCCTGCCCAGCGACAAGAACAACGCGCTGCAGAAAAAGTACTCGCCCTTGGGCGCTGGCGCCGTGTTTACCTTCGGCCTCAAGGGCGGCTACGAGGCCGGCGTCAAATTCGTCGAGGCGCTGGAATTGTTCTCGCATCTGGCCAATGTCGGCGACACCAAATCGCTCGTCATTCACCCCGCGTCGACCACGCACCGCCAGCTTTCGGACGAGCAGAAGGTCAAGGCCGGCGCCGGCCCGGACACCGTGCGGCTTTCCATCGGCATTGAGGACGTCAGCGATATCGTCGCCGACCTCGAACAGGCGCTCGCCAAGGTTTGATCGCTGATGTCTAGCTTTCTTTCCGTCGACACCAAGACCGTCGAGCCCGAATCTGGCGCGCCGGCGCCGGACCGGCTGATCTCGGGCGATCCGAAATTCCGCACCTGGAACGTCGAGGAGCGGGACGGTGGGCTCTACGCAGGTATCTGGGAATCGACGCCGGGCAAGTGGCGCATCGTCTACGACGAATGGGAATTCTGCCACATCCTGTCTGGCGTTTCGGTTATCGCGGAGGACGGTGGCGAAGCGCGCACCGTCAAGGCCGGCGACAGTTTCGTTCTGCGGCCGGGCTTCAAGGGCAGCTGGGAAGTGCTTGAAACGACTTGCAAGGAGTATGTGATCAAGCTGTGAGCTGTTTTGGCCGGGAACTCGCGCAACCTCGGGCCCGCGATCGTTCAGAAGCCGACGGCGAGCTTTTCCAGCCCATGGAAGTGGTAGGTGTCGCGGAAGCGCGGTTCCTCGGCAAGATGCAGTTGCGGGTGCCGATCGAACAGCGTCTTCAGCGACACCTGCAGCTCCAGCCTGGCCAGCGGCGCGCCGATACAGAAATGGATGCCGGCGCCGAAGGACACGTTCTTCTGGTCCGCACGATCCGGCCGGAAGGCCAGAGGTTCGGCGAAGCCGCGCGGATCGTGATTGGCCATGCCAAGCAAAAGCCCGATCGTCTCGCCCGGTTGCACGATGATGCCCGGGGCGATCTCGATCTCCTGATAGGCATAGCGCGTGAACATATGCAGCGGCGCGTCGAAGCGCAGGCATTCCTCTACGGTAGCAGCGGTTCCTTCGGGCGACGTGAAGAAGCGGCGCGGGTCGCCGCTCTGCGCCAGGATAGAGCGCACCGCGTTGCCGGTCTGATGCACGGTCGCTTCATGCCCGGCATTGAGCAGCAGGATGGCAGAGGACACCATCTCGTCTTCCGATAGTTTCTGGCCGTCCTCCTGCGCCGAGATCAGCAGCGACAGCAGGTCGTCGCCCGGGTTCTTGCGTCGCTCGATGACGTAGCCGCGCAGGAAATCGGAGAACTCGCGTGCCGCGCGGTTGGCGGTGTCCTCGGTCTCGCGGGTACGGCCATGGATATACATGGCGACCATTTGATGTGACCAGTCGAGCAGTTGCGGCCCCATCTCGACCGGCACGCCGAGCATTTCGGCGATGATGGTGATCGGCAGGGGAGAAGCGAAGGCCGGCAGCAGGTCGACGGTTTTCTCTCCTTCGAAACAATCGATCAGCTCGTGGGCGAGGGCTTCGACACGCGGCCGCAGCCGTTCGACCTGGCGTGAGACGAAGGCCCGGTTGACCAGTGTCCTCAGCCGCGTGTGCACCGGCGGTTCCAGTTCGAGCATGGAGTTCGCCTCGATGCCGTCGAATGCCTCGAGATGGCTGCGGTCCTCGCCGATGCCGCGGCTGTCGGGAATGCCGGCCGGGTTCTGGCGGCCGAAGCGGCGGTCGCGCAGCAGCCGGTTGACATCATCGAAGCCGCCAAAGCACCAGAACCCGAACTCCTCCCAGTAGAACGCATTCGAGACGCCATGCAGGAAGGCATAGGCCTCGTACGGGTTCAGGAAGAAGGCCGGCCCGTGCGGGTCGAGCCTCAGGTGGCGGGTCGCCGGATCAAGGGCAAGGTAAGGAAGTGCCGGTTTGGTCATTCCAGACCAATAGCGCGGCTTGCCAGCTTGGTTCCAGACCGTATGTCGCGCCCAATGAACTAAGTTTGGCGGACCAGTCGATTGAGCCGGCCGGTGCGCTGCGGAAGGCCTGGACGGACGAGTGCGATTGTCGTCGGCGCGGGCAGTGGCGATATCGCCGGCCTGGCTGCGGGCCGAGGTGGTCTGAGCGCCTGCCTGAACCTGAATTAGCCTTGGCAATGCCTGGAAATATGCACGCGCCGCCAGCCCGAAGAGCCTTCCCGCACCAGCACGCGCCGTGCGACCGTCTGGTAGGACGCAGGAACATCGATGACACGCCTTTGCTCCGGCTGCACCAGCACTTCCTCGGCGATCCGGTCATATTGCGCCGGGATGACGACACGGCGGGTACGTTCCGGCTGGATCACCACCGTCTCGGCGACGCGTTCGTAGCGCGCCTTGTGCCAGATCTTGCAGAGCACGCGGCGCCCATGGATGACGCGCCATTCCCAGGAATAGCCCCCGCCATCGACTTTCACTGTGTGGTAGATGGTACGGGTGATCGCGGGCACGACTTCGTAGGTCACCTGTGTGGGAACGGTCATCACCACGCGTTCGCGCGTGCCGTAGATGGGTGGCGTGTAATCGACCTGCTGGCCCGGCGGGCTTATCATCATATCTTCATAGACCGTGTCGTAGACGGCCGGTGCGCGCACCGGTTCATAGCACTCGACAGCGCGGCCACCGGCTGCCGTCTGCGACGTTGTGCCGAGCATTGCCAGCCCGGTAATGGCGAAGGACGCACTTCTCCTGAGCATCACATTCCCCCTGTTTGAACTGTAGGCACAAGTTCAACGTTGAATTGTAGGGTAAGCGGTCCTGGAGAAAAGCGGCTTCCCGCATTTCGTTAAGTGACGCGGTTAAGAAATTGCTACGTTGGCGGCGGGTCGATTGTGCGGCTGTGGCACGGCGGAGGTTGTCATTGCAACGAATCCTGGCCGCAAAGCTTGATTCGCCTTACCCAGATGGCTAGGACGGGTCGGCCTTGCACAAGGATGAGCCGGCATCCTATCTACGGAACAGCGATCCAGAACCGATTCTTCCCGACTTGCCAGCATTCCCGGCGCCGGACCCCACCGCGAGATAAGAGATAACTGATGAAGAACCCCGTCGAAACCTACATGAACCTCGTTCCGATGGTGGTCGAGCAGACCAATCGCGGCGAGCGGGCCTACGACATTTTCTCGCGCCTCCTCAAGGAGCGCATCATTTTCATCACCGGACCGGTCGAGGACGGCATGGCGACGCTGGTCTGCGCGCAGCTTCTGTTCCTCGAAGCCGAGAATCCGAAGAAGGAAATCAACCTCTACATCAATTCGCCAGGTGGCGTCGTCACCTCGGGCATGGCGATCTACGACACCATGCAGTTCATCAAGCCGGCCGTGTCGACCCTCTGTATCGGCCAGGCCGCCTCGATGGGCTCGCTGCTCCTGACCGCTGGCCACAAGGACATGCGCTTCGCCACGCCGAACGCGCGCATCATGGTCCACCAGCCGTCCGGCGGCTTCCAGGGCCAGGCGTCCGACATCGAACGCCATGCCCAGGACATCATCAAGTTGAAGCGTCGCCTCAACGAGGTCTACGTCAAGCACACCGGCAAGAGCTATGACGAGATCGAGAAGACGCTCGATCGCGACCATTTCATGACCGCCGACGAGGCGAAGGATTTCGGCCTTATCGACAAGGTCATTTCGTCGCGCGAGGCGGCCGAAGGGGCGCTGGCATAAAGGCTAATTGGCAACTGGATGGCACCATCACGCGCTTTTGGCGCGTCTTGCGGCATTTCGGCCACAATTGGCTGTTCCCTCGGGGATTGGGATTTGCCTACGTTAAGGCTATGTTGATTTTCGACGGCTTAGCTTTGTGTGGGGTGCTGCGAATCATTGCCACGTTTTCTGATTTGTGTTTCGTACGGAATACGTTGCGGGAGCCGGGACACTGGCGGCGGCGGATTCCCGCGATAGATTAAAGTTACGCCCTTTCAGCCAGACCATCGGCGGGCGGCCATGAAAGGACATGAAAATGCCTGCGAACAATACCGGCGGCGGTGATTCCAAGAACACGCTTTATTGCTCGTTTTGCGGCAAGAGCCAGCACGAAGTGCGTAAGCTGATCGCTGGCCCGACGGTCTTCATCTGCGACGAGTGCGTCGAACTCTGCATGGACATCATCCGCGAGGAGAACAAGACCTCGATGGTGAAGTCGCGCGAGGGCGTGCCGACTCCGCAGGAGATCCTCAAGGTTCTCGACGACTACGTCATCGGCCAGCCCTACGCCAAGCGTGTGCTGTCGGTGGCGGTCCACAACCACTACAAGCGCCTCGCGCATGCGGGCAAGAACAACGATGTCGAACTGGCCAAGTCCAACATCCTGCTGATCGGCCCGACCGGTTGCGGCAAGACGCTGCTTGCGCAGACGCTGGCCCGCATCATCGACGTGCCCTTCACCATGGCGGATGCCACGACGCTGACCGAGGCCGGCTACGTCGGCGAGGACGTCGAGAACATCATCCTGAAGCTGTTGCAGTCGGCCGACTACAATGTCGAGCGCGCCCAGCGCGGCATCGTCTACATCGATGAGATCGACAAGATTTCGCGCAAGTCCGACAATCCCTCGATCACCCGCGACGTGTCGGGCGAAGGCGTGCAGCAGGCGCTGCTGAAGATCATGGAAGGCACGGTCGCCTCCGTGCCGCCGCAGGGCGGCAGGAAGCATCCGCAGCAGGAATTCCTGCAGGTGGACACCGCCAACATCCTGTTCATCTGCGGCGGCGCGTTTGCCGGCCTGGACAAGATCATCTCGGATCGCGGCCGCAAGACCTCGATCGGCTTCGGCGCCATCGTCGCTTCGCCTGAGGATCGCCGCACCGGCGATGTGTTCCGGCTTGTCGAGCCGGAGGATCTGCTGAAGTTCGGCCTCATTCCGGAGTTCGTCGGCCGTTTGCCGGTCCTGGCGACGCTGGAGGATCTCGACGAGCCGGCGCTGATCCAGATCCTGACCGAGCCGAAGAACGCTCTGGTCAAGCAGTATCAGCGGCTGTTCGAGATGGAGAATGTCGACCTGACGTTCCACGAGAACGCCTTGTCGGCGATCGCCAAGCGCGCCATCGAGCGCAAGACCGGCGCGCGCGGCCTGCGTTCGATCATGGAAGCGATCCTGCTCGACACCATGTTCGAACTGCCCGCGCTCGAAGGCGTGCGCGAAGTGGTGATTTCGGAAGAAGTGGTGACCGGCAGCGCCCGGCCGCTCTACATCTATTCCGAACAGAAGGAAAAGAAGGGCAACGTCAGCGCGTGATGTCGCACTTGATCCGATGTTTTTTATGGAACGGCGCCCTCGCGGCGCCGTTTTGCTGTGAGGGCATGCGACCTTTGCACTGGAGTGGATTGCGGCGATGTTAACTCTTGATCTTTGCCCCTCTTGCATCCACCTAACACGAGAAGGCCGAGGTGCCCGATTTCTGTGCTGTAAAACTCCCGTCACAAACGGTGGTAGGCGGAACGATCCCCGGTCGTTAATATGAGATTCGCGGTTGGCCTGATGGCGACCGCGACATGAAAGGTTGGACAATGGCCAAAATATCCAAGGCTCCCAGCGACGGCGTCTTCGCAGTCCTCCCACTGCGCGACATCGTGGTGTTCCCGCATATGATCGTTCCGCTCTTCGTTGGGCGTGAAAAGTCGATCAAGGCGTTGGAAGAGGTGATGGGTCAGGAAAAGCAGATCCTGCTTGCCACCCAGATGAATGCCGCCGATGACGATCCCGAGCCCGATGCCATCTTCGACATCGGCACGCTCGCCAATGTGCTGCAATTGCTGAAGCTGCCCGACGGCACCGTCAAGGTTCTGGTCGAAGGCGCCTCGCGCGCGAAAATCGTCTCCTTCACCGACCGCCCCGACTTCCACGAGGCCCGCGCCACGGCGCTGGTCGAGCCGGAAGAGGAAGAGGTCGAGGTTGAGGCGCTGGCTCGTTCGGTCGTCACCGACTTCGAGAACTACGTCAAGCTGAACAAGAAGATCTCGCCCGAAGTGGTGGGTGCCGCCAGCCAGATCGACGACTATTCCAAGCTCGCCGATACGGTTGCCTCGCATCTCGCCATCAAGATCCCTGAAAAGCAGGAGATGCTGGCCACGCTCTCGGTCAAGGAGCGGCTGGAAAAGGCGATGGGCTTCATGGAAGCCGAAATCTCCGTCCTGCAGGTGGAGAAGCGCATCCGCTCGCGCGTCAAGCGCCAGATGGAGAAGACCCAGCGCGAATACTACCTCAACGAGCAGATGAAGGCGATCCAGAAGGAGCTCGGCGAAGGCGAGGATGGCCGCGACGAGGCCGCCGAGATCGAGGCGCGCATCAAGAAGACCAAGCTTTCCAAGGAGGCCCGCGAAAAGGCGGAAGCCGAACTGAAGAAGCTGCGGACGATGTCGCCGATGTCGGCTGAATCGACCGTTGTGCGCAACTATCTCGATTGGCTGCTGTCGATACCGTGGGGCAAGAACTCCAAGGTCAAGCAGGATTTGGCCTATGCGCAGAACGTGCTCGACACCGATCATTTCGGCCTCGACAAGGTCAAGGACCGCATCGTCGAGTATCTCGCCGTTCAGAGCCGCCAGAAGAAGCTGAAGGGGCCGATCCTGTGCCTCGTCGGCCCTCCCGGCGTCGGCAAGACCTCGCTCGGCAAGTCGATCGCCAAGGCGACCGGCCGCGAATTCATCCGCATGGCGCTTGGCGGCGTGCGTGATGAGGCCGAGATCCGTGGCCACCGGCGCACCTATATCGGCTCGATGCCCGGCAAGGTCATCCAGTCGATGAAGAAGGCGAAGAAGTCCAACCCGCTCTTCCTGCTCGACGAGATCGACAAGATGGGCCAGGACTTCCGTGGCGATCCATCGTCGGCCCTGCTCGAGGTGCTCGATCCCGAGCAGAACTCGACGTTCATGGACCATTACCTCGAGGTCGAATACGACCTGTCGAGCGTGATGTTCGTGACGACGGCAAACACGCTGAACATCCCTGCGCCCTTGATGGACCGCATGGAGATCATCCGTATCGCCGGCTACACCGAGGACGAGAAGATCGAAATCGCCAAGCGGCACTTGCTGCCCAAGGTGGTGCGTGACCATGCCCTGCAGCCGAAGGAATTCTCCGTCGGCGAGGACGCGATCCGCGCCATCATCCAGACCTACACCCGTGAAGCGGGCGTCCGTAGCCTGGAGCGCGAGTTGATGAAGCTTGGGCGCAAGGCGGTGACCGAGATCCTGAAGACGAAGAAGAAGACGGTGAACATCACGGCGGCGAACCTCGCCGATTACCTCGGTGTCCAGCGCTTCCGCTTCGGCCAGGTCGAGGCTGACGATCAGGTCGGTGTCGTCACCGGTCTTGCCTGGACGGAAGTCGGCGGCGAGCTGCTGACGATCGAAGGCGTCATGATGCCCGGCAAGGGCCGCATGACGGTGACGGGCAATTTGCGCGACGTGATGAAGGAATCGATCTCGGCGGCGGCCTCCTATGTCCGCTCGAGGGCGATCGATTTCGGCATTGAGCCGCCGCTGTTCGACAAGCGCGATATCCATGTGCACTTGCCGGAAGGCGCCACGCCGAAGGACGGCCCGTCTGCTGGCGCCGCCATGGCTACGGCTATCGTGTCGGTTCTGACGGGTATTCCGGTCCGCGCCGATGTGGCAATGACTGGCGAGATAACGCTTCGCGGCCGCATCTTGCCGATCGGTGGCCTCAAGGAGAAGCTGCTTGCCGCGCTCCGCGGCGGCATCAAGAAGGTGCTGATCCCGGAAGACAACGCCAAGGATCTGGCGGAGATTCCGGATAACGTGAAGAACGGCATGGAAATCATTCCGGTCTCGCGGGTCGGCGAAGTGTTGCGCCACGCACTGGTGCGCATGCCCGAGCCAATTGAATGGGTCGAGCCCGTCAATCCTCCGGCCGCGACTGAAACGGCGGATGACGCTGGAAAGTCGCTTGCGCATTAGAGTCTTCTAAAGTTGCAGCGCACAAACAGAAAGCCGGGCCTCGCGCCCGGCTTTTTCATGTTAAAAACCCCGGATTTCCGGGCTTTTTTCCACTTTTCCCGGGCTTTTCGACTTGGTTGCGGGAACGCTTCTTTCTAAAGTCCGTTTCCTGCCGGATGAGTCGTATGTTCCGGCGTTCTCATGGAAGGGAATTTTTATGAACAAGAACGAACTGGTGTCCGCTGTCGCCGACACCGCGAGCATTTCGAAGGGTGACGCGCAGTCGGCGGTCGATGCGGTATTTTCCGTGATCACCGGCGAACTGAAGAAGGGCGGCGATGTACGGCTTGTCGGCTTTGGCAATTTCACCGTGTCAAAGCGTGCGGCTTCGACCGGCCGCAACCCGCAGACCGGCGCTGAAGTGCAGATCCCGGCACGCACCGTGCCGAAGTTCTCGGCCGGCAAAGGCCTCAAGGACGCAGTCAACTAAGCGCGTTTTTTTCTTTTTTCAGAGACCAGAAAAGCCGGGCTCCCCGGCTTTTCCTTTTTATGTCTGCCTGGAGGCGGATGATTGTCATGCGGTTGGCGCATCCGCACGCATCAGACCTTCCTGTTTGAGGTCGGCCCAGAGGGCGGCGGGCAGTTTCGCGTCGAGCAGCGCCCGGTTGCTTTCTACTTCGCTCGGCCGCTGGCCGCCGGGGATCACTGAAACGACCGAGGGGTGCAGCAGCGGGAATTTGAGCGCCGCCTCGATCAGCCGCACGCCATGGCGTTTGCAGACAGCTTCGATGCCGGCGACCCGGTCGAGAATGTCCTTGGGCGCTTCGGAATAGTTGTAGTAGGCGCCGGGCTTTGGTCCCGTTGCAAGGATGCCGGAATTGTAGGGGCCGCCGAGAACGATGCCGATGCCGCGTTTCTGGCAAAGCGGCAGGAAGGACGTCAGCGCCTCCTGTTCGAGCAGCGTGTAGCGTCCGGCCAGCAGAAACAGGTCGAAATCGCCGCGCTCGGCCAGTGTCTGGGCAACCTGCCATTCGTTGATACCGCCGCCGAAGGCCTTGATGACGCCCTGGTCGCGCAGCGACAGCAGCCCGTAATAGCCCGAGCGCATGAACTCCTCGATGCGCCGGTCGGACGCCTCCTTGCTGCCATGGGTGAAAATGTCGACATCGTGCACGAACAGGATGTCGATCCGGTCGACACCCAAGCGTTCGAGCGAGGCTTCGAATGAGCGCATGACGCCATCATAGCTGTAATCGTACACCTCCTGACGCGACGGCGTGTCGAAGAACTTGCCGATCCCTGTGCGCTGCTCTGGCGGGCAGGCGCGCATGAGGCGTCCGACCTTGCTCGACAGCACGTAGTCGTCGCGCTTCTTCGAGCGCAGGAACGGATTGAGGCGTGTTTCGGATAGGCCAAGCCCATAGAGCGGCGCGGTGTCGTAATAGCGGCAGCCGGTCGCCCAGGCGGCGTCGAGCGTTGCATTGGCATCCTCGTCCGAGACGGCGCGATAGAGATTACCCAGCGGCGCGGTGCCGAAGCCGAGTTCTGTAAAGGTGATGCCGCCATTGCCGATGCGGTCGAAATGCCGTGTCTTCATATCTTAGAGGTGTCCCGGGTTGATTTGTCTGACATGACATTATCACGCCTGTGGCCCGGCAAAAGCGCTGCACAGCGTTGGACATGCATTTTCGCCGTTGCTAGCATGAACGAAATCAAGCTGTTCGTGGAAAAATCCGGGATGATTTCGAGCGCGGGTTTGCCGTGAGCGACCAGAACGAAAACCTGTTCAGAACCGCGCTCGACGAACTCGGCGCCGTGCTGGCGCGCGTGGATGAAGGCTGCATCGATGCCGCGTGCAATATGTTGGCCGATGCCGGGCGGATCGTCGTCTATGGCTGCGGCCGCGAGGCCCTGCAGGTCAAGGGTTTTGCCATGCGGCTCTATCATCTGGGACTGCCGGTCTCGGTGGTCGGCGACATGACCACGCCGCCGCTGGGGCCGGGCGATGTTTTCCTGGCCAGTTCCGGGCCGGGAGAAACTTCGACGGTGCTCACCTTGATGCGCGTCGCGCGCGAAGCCGGCGCGACAAATCTGCTGCTGACCGCTCAGTCTGGTGGTAGTGCGGCGCGGCTGGCTGACACCACGCTGCTCATCCCGGCCCAGACCATGGCCAACGACCAGGGACCGCAAAGGACTTCGGTGCTGCCGATGGGCTCGCTATTCGAGGGGGCGCTGTTCCTGCTGTTCGAGGTGATGGTGCTGAAGCTCAAAGCCCTGACCGGTGCGTCGCCTGAAGCCATGCGCGCGCGCCACACCAACATGGAATAGATCATGCGCTATGAACTGATGCTGCCGCACCAGATCCGCAAGGCGATCGCCGAAAACTGGCCGGTCGTTCTGCCGCTCGGCGTGCTGGAATACCATGGCGAGCACATGGCCGTCGGCATGGACACGCTGGCCGTCATCAAGACGCTGGAACTGTTCGAAAAGGAGAGGCACATCGTCATCCTGCCGCCTTTCTACTATGGCGCGGCGAGTTACGCGGTGGCACCCCCGGAAGGCAGTGGTTCGGTGCAGGTCGGCGGCAATCAACTGGCGCCATTCGGCGAGGAGCTGTTCTACAGCCTGCTGCGCAACGGTTTCCGCAACATCCACGCCATCATCCACCACCAGACCGAGAATTTCGCCGCCGGCATGCCGACCGATCTGGCCTTCAAGACCGCGGGCCGGCAGGCCATCTTTCGATTTCTCGAAAAGGAGCGCGGCGAGGGCTGGTGGGGTTCGAACACCATGACCGATTACTATGCCGGCCATGCCCAGGGTGAGAATGTCTTCAACTGGGTGCAGGTGCATCCACTGATGCCGGCCGCTATGAATGGCAAGTATCCGTTCGATCATGCCGGGATCGGCGAGACGTCATTGATGCTGGCGCTATATCCGGAGGCTGTTGACGCGGCGCACTTCGCCGACAACAAGAGCTGGTATACGGCGAGCGCCAAGGATGCGTCGGCGGAACTCGGGCACAAGGGCGTCGCCATGATCATGGATCACCTGCGCACGATCCTGAAGGCTTAGCCTTTTGTCCTCAGCCAGGCGCTCGGCATGAGGCCCTTCGGCGTAGCGATCGTGCCCTTGTAGCCGACCCGGATGTTGCACGCGCCCCGGTGCTTCGCCGTCACGCCTATCCGGCCTATTTCACGGCTCCCGCTGTCATGCCCATGATCAGATAGCGTTCCAGGGCGATGCCGATGACCGCCAGCGGCGCGATGGCCGCGGTGGCAAGGGCCGCCATCGACCACCAGTTGATGCCTTGCGAGCCGGTCTGGCTCGCCACCATCACCGGGATGGTCTTGGCATCGGTCGAGGTCAAAAGGGCGGCGAAGAAATACTCGTTCCAGCACAGCACCATCGCCAGGATGAAGGCGGCGACCATGCCCGGCAGCGCGATCGGCATGACGATGCGCAAGAATGCGCCCCAGATCGACAGGCCATCGACGAGTGCTGCTTCCTCCAGTTCGACCGGTATCGAGTTGAACTGGTCGCGCATGATCCAGATGACGATCGGCAGCACCATCAGCGTGTAGAGCAGGATCAGCCCGACGCGCGTGTCTAGCAGGCCGACCTCCCGGTAGAGGACCAGGAAGGGCAGGGCGAGCACCACAGGCGGCAGGATCAACTGCGACAGGAAGAAGAACGAGATATCCTCGTTCTTGAACCAGGCGAAGCGATAGCGGTAGCGCGTGAGGCCGTAGGCGGCGAGGCTGCCGATGATGATGGCGAGGCTCGACGCGCCAACCGAGGTGATGACCGAATTCATGAAGCGCTTGAAGAATTCGTCACGCACCGTGGAGGTCTGGGAAATCGAATCCGGCGACAGGCCAAGCGATCGCCAACCCTTCCAGTCCGGCTGGAAGTCTATGAAGGGGATGAGATGCCCTTGCGTGACGTCGACCGCCGATTTGAACGAGGTCGTTATCGTCCAGTAGATCGGGAACAGGCAGATGAAGGCCCAGAACACCAGCGCGCCGTAGATGAAGACGCGGCTGGTGATGAAGCTCGCCGGAGAGCGGATTTCGGAGGCGGTATAGTCGGTGGTCTGAACGCTCATGATCCGGCCACTCAGTTGACGTTGCGCACGAAGCGGTTGGCAAGCTTCAAGAGCCAGGTCACGAACACGACGATGATGACGAGATAGGCCATCGCCAGCATGGTGCCGTAGCCGACATTCGAGCGGTCGCGGTATTCGCGGTAGATGAAGCTCGATACGGAATCGGTCGCACCGCCCGGGCCGCCCGACGTCACCGTGATGATGATGTCGGCAAGCTTCAGCTTGAAGATGATGCGCAGGATCACCGCCGTCACCGACACCGGCAGCATCAGCGGGAAGGTGACCTGCCAGAAGGTCTGCCATGCGGTCGCGCCGTCGACGCGCGCCGCCTCGAGCACCTCGCGCGACATTGCCTGCAGGCCGGCGAGCAGCATGATCATCATGAACGGAATGAAGGTCCAGGCATCAAGCAGCATGATCGAGATGCGCGCGGTGATCGGGTCGGAAAAGAAGGCGGGATTGTCCCAGCCGAGATGGCGTGCCAGCGTTGCCGCCGGTCCGAACCGGTACTCCATGAGTGATTTGCCGATCATCCAGGACACCGCCACGGGCGACAGCATCAGCGGCATCAGGAAGACGACGCGGAAGAATTTTCGCGCCCGGATCTGCGCGTTGAGCAACAACGCCAGCCCGAAGGCGATGACATATTCGACCAGTACCGCCAGCACATAGAGCACCATGTTGAACAGCGCGTTGCGGTAGTAGGGATCGCCGAGCATCTGCCAGAAATTGTCGAGCCCGTTGAACCTGCGGCCACTGAAGGAACTGAGATTCCAGTCGGTGAGCGCTATGTAGAAACCGAACAGCGTCGGGAAGATCACCATGGCGATGGTGAAGAGCAGCGCCGGCAACAGGAACAGCGCGCGCTGGCCGTCCTCGCCACGCGTCAGAACCTGGCCGATGCCGAGTGCCACGCCCCACAACACATAGGCATAGACGACAGGACGCCACGTCTCGAAGCCGATCGTATCGATTTCGCTCTTGTAGAGGATCTGCACCACGATGGTCGCTAGCAAGCCAAACGTGGCGATTGTCATCAGCGCCCAGCCGAGACGTTTGCGGCCCGGCGGGATCAGATCATAAGGGACGGCGTCAGCCGGCCACTGGTGTGCGGTCGAAGTCTGGTCAGCCACAAATCTCGCCCGTTTTTAGAAAGTTCCGCGATGGCCGGAGGTCAGACATGGTCCGGCGGATCGCCCGCCGGACCATGGTGTGTATGGGCATTAGGCCATGCCGAGCGAAGCCTTATAAAGCTTGATCTGCTTTTCGCGGCCGATCTGGTCTGTCAGCTTTTCCCAGGCTGCGGCGATGGCATCCGCACCTTCCTGTGCCTTCATCTTGCCGGCGAAGGTGTTGGCCAAAATGTCCTCGGCGGCGCTGTAATACTGGAAGATGCCGGGGATGCGCGGCTCGATCGCCGCGTTGGGATGGTTGTAGCTATCGCCTTCCGACTTGAGGTAGGAGGTGATGAAGGCTTCGTCGTAGCCCGCGGCCACCCATTCCGGAATGTCGAAGTGCGAATTGCGGTAGGGCTGGAAGCCGGACGGATACATTGCCGTCCAGATCGACAGGTCCTTGCCGCCGAGATGGGCGGCGGCCGACCAGGCCGCCTTCTTTTTCTTTTCGTCCTTGTCGACGCGGGCCATGACATAGACGCCCCAGCCGAGATAGGCGCAGTTCGGCGAATAGTTCGGACCGCTGGCCAGCTTTTCCCATTTGCCAGTCTTGGAATTGTAGACATCGTCGGAGCCCGGCAGGATCGAGAAGCCGGTGACATCGCCGATGACCGATGAATCATTGGTCTTGACGTTCGAGCCGACGTCGCCCCACCAGGGGATCATCGAGCCCGTGCCGGCCAGGAATTGCTGGAAGGCGGTTGTGTTCGGGTCGGCGTTGATCTGGTCGGCGGGTTCGGAGGGCAGAGCGTCGATCACGTCCTGGATGGCGCGCACCCAGGCAGGGTTGTTGATCCGCGGCTTCATCGTGTCGGCGTCGAACAGCCAGGCCTTGTCGTCGGGGTGTTTGGCGTAGGCGGTGGCGCGGCTGCCCAGGAAGTAGAAACCGAAACCGCCCCATGGCTTGGGTGCATCGAGATAGCCATAGACATCCTGGCCCTTGAACTTCTTGCCCTTGAGGAACTTGGTCACGGCCTGCACCTGCTGCCAGGTTTTCGGCACGCCCCATTCGCCCTCACCGCCGCCATCCTTCCACTGCTTGGCAAGGTCCGCGTCTGCGAACACATCGGTGCGGTAATTGAAATTGTGCGTGTCGCCATCGATGGTCACGCGATACTGCTTGCCGTCCCACGTGCCGACCGGCGGCTTCAGATAGTTGACCAGATCGTCGAAATCGATCTGTTTCTTGACCCAGTCGGGCATCTCCGACGTCAGGCCCTTGCCGCAGACATCGCCTTCGAAGGGCGCGCCCATCTCGATGATGTCGAAGTCGACGGTGCCGGTGGCGATCGACTGCTGCAGGCGGGCGTTGTAATCAGCCTGCGCCAGGTCGATCCAGCTGATCTTGGCGCCCGTATAGGCCTCCCACGGCTTCAGGAAGCCGCGGAACAGCACATTGTGCAGGTTCTGGTTGTTGAGACCCATGAATGTCAGCTCGACGCCGGCGAACTCGCCTTGCTTGACATTTGCCTTGGTCGCGTCGAGGCAGAGCTCGCCGACCTTCTGGAAATCGGCATCGGTCGGCTGGCCTTTGCCAACGCCGGGAATCTGCAGGATTTTCGCACGAAGTTCGCTTGCCGCGGAGGCAGGGCGCGTCAAGGCGCCGAGCCCTGCACCGGATGCCGCCGCGATCGCCGCCATGCTGGCAGCGCCCTTCAATATGTAACGCCTGGTCGCACCAGCGCTGACCAGTTTTTCGTAAAGACCTATTCTCATCGATTATTCCTCCCAGAATATCTGCGTGAACGGATGTAGCCAAACTTCTCAGGCATTGGAGCGCCAACGATTCTCCCGGCTCGGAAACGAAATACGCAGGCCCCCACCTGCTCGATTGAAATTCCGATTTTGCGGTTCGGGAAACCAGCGTTCGGACCAGCGCCCATCACTATTCTCACAACCAAACGCCGTGTCAACGAGAACAGGTTTTTATCTATAAGAGACCGACTTGCCCTGGCAGGTCGCGTTGGTTAGCTTCTGCGCCTACGGCCAGTGGAGCCGATGGGGGAGATATGGCTCAAGTCACAATCAGCAAAGTGGCCAAGGCATTTGGAACCGTCAAGGTTCTGCACGAAGTCAGCGTCGATATTTCGGATGGTCAGTTCGTGGTGCTGGTCGGTCCCTCGGGTTGCGGCAAGTCGACATTGCTCAGAATGGTGGCCGGGCTGGAGACCGTCTCGGGCGGCACGATCGCGATCGGCGACCGCGTCGTCAATCATCTGCCGCCGGCAAAACGCGACATCGCCATGGTGTTCCAGAACTATGCGCTCTATCCGCACAAGACTGTGGAGCAGAACATGGCGTTTGCCCTCAAATTGCGGAAAACCGATCCGGCCGTGGTCGCCGAGCGGGTCAAGCGGGCCGCCGACATCCTCGACCTCAACCCTTACCTGAAGCGCTACCCCCGGCAGCTTTCGGGCGGTCAGCGCCAGCGCGTGGCCATGGGCCGCGCCATCGTGCGCGACCCGCAGGTGTTCCTGTTCGACGAACCGCTCTCCAATCTCGACGCAAAGCTGCGCGTGCAGATGCGCACCGAGATCAAGGAACTGCACCAGCGGCTGAAGACCACCACCATCTACGTTACCCACGACCAGATCGAGGCCATGACCATGGCCGACAAGATCGTCGTCATGCGCGACGGCCACATCGAGCAGGTCGGCGCGCCGCTGGATCTGTTCGACCGGCCGGCGAACCTGTTCGTCGCCGGCTTCATCGGCTCACCTTCGATGAACCTGCTTAAGGGCGTCATGCGCAAGGGCGGCGTCGACATTGCCGGGACGATGTTCCCGCTTGCTCACAACAATGTCGTTGAGGAGGGGCGTGGTGTCGTCTACGGCGTGCGGCCCGAACATCTCGAAATCCACCCCGACGGCGTGCCGGCGAAGATTTCGGTGGTCGAGCCGACCGGCTCGGAGACGCTGGTGTTCCTCCGCTTCGGCGAAGGCGAGATGGTAGCGCTGTTTCGCGAGCGCCATGACTTCAGGCCCGGCGATACGTTGAAGCTCCGGCCAAGGCTCGACCACCTCCATCTGTTCGACGCCGAGACCGGCACGCGTCTCTGATCTTAAACGGACTTCACGAGGACCATCATGCTCAAAGGGATCGATCCGCTGCTCAATGCCGATGTGCTCCAGGCATTGCGGGCGATGGGCCATGGTGATGACCTGATCATCGCCGATACCAACTTCCCGTCCGATTCGGTGGCACGCCAGACGGCGCTCGGCCGGCTGCTGCGCATCGATGCGTCGGCGGCGCAAGTGGTCAAGGCGGTGCTGTCGCTCTACCCGCTGGACACGTTCGTCGACGATTCCGCCGCCCGCATGGAGATCGTCGGCAAACCGGACGAGATTCCGCCGGTGCAGAAAGAGGTGCAAAAGGAGATCGACGCGGCCGAAGGCAAATCCTGGCCGATGCTGCCGGTCGAGCGCTACGCCTTCTACGAGCGCGCCAAGCAGGCCTATTGCGTCATCCAGACCGGCGAGCGCCGCTTCTATGGCTGCTTCGCCTTCCGCAAGGGCGTTGTGCCGCCGGATGCGGAGTAGCGGCATGGCTTCGGGCACGCCGATCATCATCCTCGGTGTCTTTGTCGCCGACACCGCCTATCGCGCCGATCGCCAGCCCCGCATGGGCGAAACGATCCTCGGCAACTCCTTCAAGCTTGGGCCGGGCGGTAAGGGATCGAACCAGGCCGTGGCTGCCGGCAAGCTCGGCGCCGACATCACCTTTCTGACAAGGCTTGGCGTCGATGCCTTCGCCGACATGGCCAGGCGGACCTGGAAGGATGCCGGTGTGAAAAGCGCCGTCATCGACACGCCGGACAGCTACACGGGCGCCGCCTACATCTTCGTCGAGGAGGGAAGCGGCAACAACGCCATCATCGTCAGCCCTGGCGCCGCCATGTTGATCTCGCCCGGTGACATCGAGGCCAATGCCGTCCTGATCCGTGGCGCCGGCGTTTTCGTCACGCAGCTCGAACAGCCGATCGATGCCGCGATGCGGGCACTGGAGATCGCGCGCGGGGCAGGGGTGACGACCATCCTCAATCCCGCCCCCGCCGCCAAGCTTCCCGACAGCATCTATGCGCTCTGCGACTATCTCACGCCCAACGAGACAGAGACCGAGGAACTGACCGGAATGAAGGTCTCCTCGGTCGACGACGCCCGCGCCGCCGCCGGAAAGCTGCTCGAAAAAGGTGTCGGCACGGTCATCGTCACGCTGGGCGACAAGGGCGCGTTGCTGCACACGAAGAATCGCTCCGAGCACATCCTGGCGATCAACGCAGGTCCAGTGGTCGAAACCACGGGGGCGGGGGACGCCTTCAACGGTGGCCTTGCCGCCGCGCTGTCGCGAGGCGTGGAGCCGCTGGAAGCGGTGCGATTCGCCTGTGCCGTCGCCGGCATTTCGGTGACGCGACCCGGCACGGCACCGTCGATGCCGACACTGCAGGAGGTCGAGGCGCTGCTGGCGAAAAGCGATGCGGCTTAGGCCGAGACCTTAGCCTCGGAATCCAGCCTTCAACACCCCGTTGATATGCTCAAGAGATCGAGCCAAGGTCCGAAAGGACTTGTGTCGCTCATGCCTTGCAAGGGATTTCTGACATTCAACGTCGACATTTCTCTTCAAGCCAAAGGTTTGATACCCTTGAGAGAAATGGCGCGAGTGACGGGGCTCGAACCCGCGACCTCCGGCGTGACAGGCCGGCACTCTAACCAACTGAGCTACACCCGCGCATTGACGAGCACGTGTCAGCCGTGTTCGTCGTTGGGCCGCTGGATAAGGGGTTCGCCACCGGGTGTCAAGCGCACGAAACCATCATAACAGCAAACTGGAGAAGGTTTTTTGACAGCCGGCGTTTTGTGGGCAAATCCGGCGTGCGAACAGGACGGCAGCTGTTCATTGGGCCTTGCGAAGCCGGTCCCGACCGCTTAAAGGTCCGCGCCGGAGCGGGCGATTAGCTCAGTTGGTAGAGCGCTTCGTTTACACCGAAGATGTCGGCGGTTCGAGCCCGTCATCGCCCACCATATGGTTTCATGATTTTATGGATTATTTCGCATTGTCGGCTGGCTATTTTTGCGCTGAGCCCGAGCTTGGATGTGAAAATAGGTGTGATGCGTCCTTGGATGTCTCCCGTTCATCGTAACATCGCCGTGTCGTTGATCGGATGTCTGTTGGTGGCAGGCTGCTTCGACGTGAAGCAGGATCTGGCATTCCGTAGCGACGGGACCGCTACGGCCAACGTCCGCATAGCTGTGGATGCTTCGCTGCTTGCGATGGCCAAGGACGCGAACAGCAAATGGTGCAGTTCTGAAAAGCTGTTGTCCTTGAGAGGAATCACCGGAACAGCCGAGCAGACAACCGAGGGAGGGGATGAAGTCTGCTCCATCTCATTCTCCGGCAAGACGGACGATCTCGTTGCGGCTCTTTCGAATGCCAATGTCGGAGGGGACAAAAGGCAAGGGGTTCAGCTCAACCAGGTTGGGGAAAATTACGAATTCGTGGTCAATTTCCCCAGTCTCAAGCCAACCGGCAAGTACGCCGACGATCCAATGGCACAAGGGCTGCAGACCCTCATATTGGCGAAGATGTCAGGCAGGCACATCGCGTGGACGGTGACGGCTCCGCGCATCATCGAGACAAGTGGCACGATATCGGACGACGGACGGACGGCATCGTATTTCCGACCGCTTGCTTCGGCACTTTCCAGCGACCAGCCGACGACATTTAGAGCGGTGTTCTCGTTGGAGCCGCCAGGAATGTTCGAACAATTGTTGAACTGGTTCGGATGAGGGCGCCGGCTTTCACGTGCAGAACCGGGCGTCAGGCTCAGGGCGGCGCCATCCGAAAATCCTTACCCTCCGGCAACAGCTGCCCGCCATCGACGACAATGGTCGTGCCGGTGATGTAGCTGGCATCGTCCGAAGCGAGGAACAGAAAGGCATTGGCGACGTCGCGCGGGCTGCCGAGCCGGCCGAGCGGGATGGAATCCTCCATGTTCTTGATATAGGCGGCGCCGCGATGCAGTTGGATGGCTTCGGTCAGGATGTTGCCGGGCTCGACGCCGTTGACGGTGATGCCGTAGCCGGAGAACTCCAGTGCCGCTGCCCGAATGAAGCCGTTGATGCCGGCCTTGCTGGCCGAATAGTGACCATGGCCGGGACTGGTGACATGCGGGCCGGTGATCGATGAGGTGTAGAGCATACGGCCGAAGCGCTGCGCCTTCATCGGCACCAGGGCCGCACGGCTGGCATTGAAGGTGCCGCGCAAATTGACGGCCATGACGCGGTCCCAGTCGTCGGCGCTGGTGTTTTCGATCAGTTGCCAGGGATAGATGCCGGCATTCTGGACGATGATGTCAAGGCGGCCGTGGCGCTCCAGCGCCAGTGCCACTGCCGCCTCGGCGTCGCGCATTTGCGAGATGTCGGTGCGGAGGAAGGGGGCTGCGAGATCATTCGCCGTCGCTTGCCCGGCCTCGGTCTCGGTGTCGGCGAGCACCAGCCTTGCCCCTTCTTCGGCGAAGCGCAGCGCGATACCCTTGCCGATGCCGCGCGCGCAGCCGATGATCAGCGCCACCTTGTCTTTCAGTCGTCCGGTCATGCGAGCCGTCCTGTCATGCCAGTCTTTGGCGAATGGTTTGCTTGAATGCGTCGAGCAGCACGGCGGCCAGCACCAATAGGCCGTGGATGACCTGGGTGAAGTTGGCCGGCAGCCCCATCAGATTGATCGCGGTGTTGATGGCCGAGAGCAGAAGCACGCCGGCATAGACGCCGGGCAGGGTGCCGACGCCGCCTTTCAGGCTGACGCCGCCGATGACGACCGCGGCAAAGGCGTTGAACAACAGGCCAACGCCAAGATTGGCGGTGGCGCCCGAGGTGCGGATCGCCAGCAGCCAGCCGGCGAGCCCGGCGATGGCGCCGGCGAGCACGAAGGCGATGATGAGGTTGCGGTTCACCCGGATGCCGGCGCGGAAGGTAGCGGTTTCGTTGCCGCCGATCATCACCAGGTGCCGGCCGAACGGCGTCTTGGCCATGATCAGCGAGAAGACGACGAAACAGGCGATGGCGATCCAGGCGGTAAGCGGCAGGCCGATCAGCCGCTGGATACCGAACCAGCGGATGGCCGGCGCCAGATCCTGCGCCGAGCGGCCGCCCGAAATGACCAGCACCAGGCCGCGCACCCAGATGTAGGACGCCAGCGTGATGATGAAGGCGCTCATCTTGACCTTGACGACGAGCAACCCGTTGAAGGCGCCGATGAGGCCGCCGACGGCCAGCGCCAGTAGCAGCGACACCGGAACCATCAGCCATTCCGGGTGCAACTGGATGCCAAGGCCGATGCCCGATGAGCAGAACAGGATGCCAACCACCATGGCGCTGAGCGCGGCAACAGATTCGACCGACAGATCCATATGGCCGGCGATGATGACCAGCGCCAGTCCGATCGACATGACGCCCAGCACGCTCGAGGCTTCGATGATGTTGGCGAAGATGCCGAGTTGGAAATAGTTCGGGATGAAGATGGAAAACACCACCAGCACGAAGACCAGCATAAACCAGACAAGGTTGTCGAGGACGAACTCCAGGGCATGGCGTGTGCGGGGGTTCATGGCATGATCCGGCTGGCGGCATGGCCCCAAATTTCAATCGGGACCGTGCACGGATTGAAGTTGCGGGGAGGTGCTCCGGGCCGTTGGCCCGGAGCGTTTCGTCATCTCACCTATTCGACGGCCTTGACGGTATCCGTCGGCGCCTTCTGGTTGCCCCAGAAGGCCGGATTGTCGACGTTTTCCTTGGTGATGGCGGCACCCGGGATCTTGATGTTCGGTCCCCAGGCTTCCTTGGTCACGACCGACTTCAGCCCGAGAACGTCATAGTCGCCGGGCTTGATCTCCTGCTTGTTGGCGACCTTGTCCATGAACATGGCGACCGCCGCTGCCTGCGCGTAGAGCGGCTGCTCGACTTCGACGTTGAGCCAGCCCTTGCGGATCAGGTCGAGGCCAACCGGCGCGCCGTTCGAGCTCATCAGCATGACGTCGCCAGGCTTCTTGCCGGCGGCCTCGAGCGAGGCGACGGCGGCGACCGATAGGTGCGCGGCGTGACTGAAGATCAAGTCGATGTCGGGATTGGCCAGCATCTGGTCGGCGACGATGGTTCCAGCATTGCTCGCCTCCCACTGCATGGCCGGCAGCGAGATGATCTTGACGTCCGGGAACGCTTTCATCTTCTCCTCAAAGCCCTTCTGGATGTCGAGCGTATAGGGATCGCCGGGATCGCCGAGCACCTGCAGGACCTTGCCCTTCACCGATCCGTTCTTCGCCTTCAGCAGTTTCTCCGCCTGGTCGGCGGCGATATGGCCGATCTCGACGGTGCCCGCCACCGAGGTGAAATCGGACGGCGTCGACGTGATCTGGCGGTCGAATTCGACCACCGGGATGCCGGCGGCACGCGCCGCCTCGATGGATGGCTTCAGCGCATTGAAATCGACCGCCGCCAGGATGATCGCCTTCGGCTTCAGTGCGATGACGTCGTTCATCTGCGACTGCTGCGCGTCGGTCTTGTTGTCGGCGTTTAGCGTCTTCATCTCGTAGCCGACCTGCTTCAGGAACAGTTCCAGCGCGGCCACGGAGCCGGTCTGGAATTCATCCAGCAATGTCGGCACCAAATAGTAGACAGTACCCTTGGACTGGGCGAATGCCGGCGTGAGCGTGGCAAAGGCCAGTGCCAGGATACCGAAGACAGCAAGAAATATTCTCTTCATGTCATTGGCTCCCTGTTAAGCCGGACCCCTCTTTGTCCCTCAGCCTGTCGGTCCGGCACCGGCAAGCGTCTCCCCGGTGATCATGTTGATCACCGCATCGGGACTTGTTTTGTTTCTGGCTACATCGCCGGCCACGACACCTTGCCGGATCACCACGATCCGGTCGGCGACCTGAAAGGCCTGCTGCATGATATGGGTGATGATGACGACTCCGATGCCCTGGCTCGCCACCTGGCGGATCATGTCGAGGCCGCGCCGTGTCTGCTCGACGCCAAGGGCGGCGAAGGGTTCGTCGAGGAGCACCAGCTTGCCGCCCCAGTGCACGAAGCGGTTGAGTTCGATGGCCTGCCGCTGGCCGCCCGAGAGGTGCTCGACATTGGTGCGCAGTGACGGAATGCGGGTGCCGGCGTTGGCCAGCGCCTTCCCGACGACGGCCTCCATGGCCCGTTCATCGAGCACGGGAATGCCAAGCACCTTCCTGGTGATCTCGCGGCCCATGAAGAAATTGGCCACCACATCGACATTGGTGCACAGCGACAGGTCCTGGTAGACGGTCTCGATGCCCGCCGCCTTGGCTTCCGCCGGGGACCTCGCAAGAAACTCCTTGCCCTCGAACAGCATGCGGCCCGAGGTCGGCTCCAGTCCGCCTGATATGATCTTGACCAGCGTCGATTTGCCGGCGCCATTGTCGCCGAGCAGCGCCACCACTTCGCCCTTGCCGATGGAAAAGCTGATCCCCTTCAGCGCTTCGATCGCGCCATAATTCTTGGTGACGTTGTCGAGCACCAGCAGGGGTTCGCTCATGCCGCGATCTCGTTTGCTGTCAGAAAATCGCGACCGCGTTCTCGCTCGGCCGCGAACATCTGGCCGAAGCGGGGGGAAAGCACTCCGGAAACCGCGAGGGCGGCGGCGCCGCGCAGCACCGAATGTTGACCGCCGCGCGCGACCATGACCCGCGGCGTCGTCCGGTCCTTGCGCGCGGAAACGGAGTTGTGCAGGCCGTTGGTGGAACCAGCCAGCCGCTCGAGCAGATCCGTGGACGCCAGCCCGCCGAGGATGACCGTTTCGGGATCGAACAGGTTCTCGATGATGGCGATGGCATTGTGAAAGATCGGCGCGACATGCGCGACCCAATCGGCCTCGCTGCCGTTCCAGCGCCGGAGCGCCTCGAGCGACAGGTATCGTTCGAGGCAACCCCGGTTGCCGCAGGGGCAAGCCTCGCCACCGGGAACGACCGGGATATGGCCGATCTCGCCGGCATTTCCCCAGGCGCCGCGCAGCGCGCCGCCGTCATGGACCATGACGCCGCCAAGGCCGACGCCGAAATAGAGGTAGTAATATTCGGAGAATTGAGCGCCGAGCCCGTAGAGACGCTCGCCCATCGCGGCCGCCGCCATGTCGGTCTCAAAGAAGGCCGGCAGCCCGGTCGAGGCCGCCAGCCGCTCGCGCAGCGCCACGTCCTTCCAGCCGGTCATGGTGGTCGGGCCGACAAAACTCATGGATTCCACACCGAACGGCCCAGGCAGCGCCATGCCGACCCCCAGAACCCGTCCGCCGACCCGCAATCTGGTCAATTCGACCACCATTGCGCCGATCAGGTCGAAGGCATGGTCCGGCGTCACATTGGGGGCTTCGCGGTAGGTGCTTTCGACCACGTCGCCGCTCAAGTTGGTCAGAGCGGCATCGATGCCGAGCGGCGTCAGGTGGATGCCGACGGCATAGCCACCTTCCGGGTTGATGCGCAGCGTCGCCGGAGGCAGCCCGCGTCCCTTGGGCTCCTCGCGCAGGGACAGGATATAGCCCTGTTCCTCCAGTTCGCGAACGATGGTCGACACCGTCTGGACGGTGAGGCCGACATGTGTGGCGATGTCGCCACGCGCAATGGGACCGTGCCGGCGGATGGACTCCAGCACGATGCGCCGGTTGTAAGGCCGCCCGAACTCCTGATTGGTCCCCCGCAATGCCATGCTTGCGCCCTCGGTTGACGCAAGGTTCGCACCAAAGATTTATTCAGTCAAATGGAATTCAAAAATAGATCGAGCCTAACACCGATGAAATGCATGTTCACCGGGGCGCGGTCGCAGTGGGGGTTGACGATACTGCCATGGTCGTGGGGCCAGTCGTCCGTCGGTCGGTCGAAACGGAGGCCGCATGGATGAGGAGTAGCCGGCTCGCCGGATTGGCCGCGGAGCGGGGCAGACTGTTCTGAATTCCCAGGCGGACGAACAGACCAGCGCCTCAGAGAAACTGTGCGACCTTCTTGCCGACTGTGAGAAAGCGCAGAGGATCAATCGCCTCGCCATTGTGGCGGACTTCATAGTGCAGGTGCGGGCCGGTCGAGCGGCCGCTGCTGCCGGTCTTGCCGATGATGGCGCCTGCGTCAAGTTTCTGGCCTACGCTGACGTCGATTTCGCTCAGATGCCCATAACGGGTCGCAAAACCGTTGCCGTGATCGACTTCCACCATGCGGCCATAACCGCCGTTCCAGCCGGCCTTGGTGACGACACCGGGCGCGGTGACCCGGGCGACCATGCCGATGGGCGCCCTGAAATCCATGCCCGAATGCAGCGCGGCGGTGCCGAGGATGGGATCGGTGCGCACTCCGAACGGGCTGGTGACGGAATGGCCGGGAGCGGGGTTGGCAAGCGGCAGCTGGCGCGCTTCCTTCTTGAGATGATCAAGCGTGTCCAGCGCTTCGTCCAGTTCCTTGACCTTGCTGTCGAACATCATTGAACTGTCGAGCGGGATCAGCGGTCCGCCGACATCGCTTTCGTTCTTGCCGAAATCGTTGTCGACCGGTAGTCCGGCCGCCTGCAGCGCCTGCTGGATGGCATCGGCGCTTCTATAGGCATTGTCCGCGAGCGTGCTGATGCGGGTGAGTTGGTCGTTCTCGATGGATTTCAGCGACTGGTTGATCGAGACGAACAGCTTGTCGGCACGATCGGCGGCTGAATCGCTGGGCAGCGGATCGGTGCGGGTCGACCACAGGGAGAACGGCCTCGTATCGGCAGCGCCCAGGTCGGCGCTCAGGCTGGCGACCGCATAATTCCGCGCCGGCTGGTTGATGCTGCCGGTCACCTCGGCGCGCTTGTCAGTCTTGGCAGCCGTTGCCGGATCCTCGGCGGGCACCGCTCCGACCTCGTTCTCGGCGCGTTCGAGCAGCGGACCGAGACGGCCGTGACGCTGGCTGAGCTGCGTCTGGCGTTCAAGCAGTTCGCTGACCTTGGTCTCCATCAATTGCTGGTCGAGAAGCTGCCGGCTGGTGATGCGGTCGACCTGCGCACGAAGCGCCGAAATGCGGTCTTCGTAGGCTTGCTGCATGCGCGCCTGGCGCGCGGTGGTGGCGCCGATCAGGTCGTCGCGCAGCACGAGATAGGACGTGGCCAGGAGGTAACCGATGGCGATGGCGGCCAGCGCGGAACCGATGAATGCCGCGAGCCAGGGTCGGATCGTGAAGTGCCTGATCTCATTGCCCCGGGCGATGATGACCGTGTGCGGTTCCTTGCGCTTGCCGAAGATTGCGGACTGACCGGTTGCGTTCACGGGACCAAGCTTTCGTCTACGACACCACGACAGCTGGATTACACATTATTAGGGTTAACAAAGGCTTGCCGGATCGAATGCGTGGCAACGAATGCACGCCGCGCGGGCGGAAGGTTGCATGAAGACCGCCAACTTGAGGCTCCGGTGTCGCGAAATCCTGGCGATCTGCACCAATGTGCTGGCAGGAAGAAGCGACTGTCGCTCGCGCGATAGGGGTTAGTTTCTTAACTGTTTTCGATTGCTTTTAGTTGACGGTTTTCGAGTAAAAGCGTGCCGGGATTTGGGATTCATCATGGCGGTGGGAATACTGAGCGATCTGGTTGGCAAGATCCTCGACAGGATTTCGGGCACTGGTCTGCTGGCGACGGGGCTTTTGCTGCTGACTGCCTTTGTCAGTGCGCTCGTGGCCTATTGGCGCACGGTCGAGAATAAGAGCTGGAAGGAGTTTTTCGAGTTCGTCATCCCGCACGAGGTCATCACCCATCCCTCGGCGAAGGCCGATCTGCTTTTCTGGGTGACGAAGAAGGCCCTGATGCCCTTCCTGATGCTGCCTGCCGGCATTGTCTTCGTCACTGCGGTTGGCTACGCAACCAACTGGCTGTTTTCGACACTCTTCCAATTCCAGCCGCCTCTGGTCGAGGGGCCGGCGGGGCCGGTGACGGTGCTGATCTTCACCATCACCATGCTGCTTGCCTATGACATTTCCTATTATCTCTATCACGTTGCCCAGCATCGCTATCCGCTGCTTTGGGAGTTGCACAAGGTGCATCACTCGGCCGAGGTGATGGTCGGGATCACCAAGGACCGGGTCCACCCGCTCGACGAGCTGATGAATCGGGCTTGGGACGGCCTCATCGTGGGAGTCTGCTTTGGCATCTGGTCGCTGATCTCGCTGAACCTTGTCGAACTGACCGTCTTTGGCGTGAACGTCTATGTCATGCGCAACATCCTGATGATGGATTTCGTCAGGCACACGCATTTCAAGATCTCGTTCGGCCCGCTCAACAATGTGATCCTGTGTCCTCATTGGCACCAGTTGCATCACAGCACCGATCCACGCCACTACGACAAGAATTTCGGCCTGCTGTTCTCGTTCTGGGACCGGCTGTTCGGAACATTGTACGTGCCGAAGCCCGACGAGGACTTCAAGTTCGGACTGATCGACCGCGATGTGCGCGATTATCAGTCGCTCGCAGGCCTCTATGTCATGCCGCTGAAGCGGATGTGGAGGCATATCGCCAGGCGCATGCGCCCTGGAAAACCACGGACCTCACGATCATCGGAAGGGACACGGCCATGAACGCTCCTCCTTTCGTGCTCGCCATCCCGCCGACACGCACCTTCGAAGTCGTAACATCGGCGGAGCGGCTTGCCGAGATCACGCCGGCCTGGAGCGCACTTTGGCGGCGCGTCGGCGGGCTGGTCTTCCAGCACCCAGAATGGATCGCGGCCTGGTGGCGCACGACCCCGCACCAGGAACTGCGCACGCTCAGGATCGGACTGGCCTGGAACGGCGACCGGCTCGATGGCGTGATTGCGCTCGCCACTTTCAAGCGCTCCGGCATCCGCATGCTCGAATGGGCGGCGAAGGATCACAGCGACTATGGCGACGCGCTGTTTGCTCCCGACAACGACCCGCAAGCGCTCTCCCGGCTCTGGCAGTATGTTCTTGATCAGGGTGGCTTCGACCTGATCTATCTCAACCGTCTGCTGCCGGATGCCAGTGTTCGTGCTCTGCTGAACCCGGCCTCGCGCCATGGCAATGCGCTACGGCCCAACCACCGCAGCGAAATCAGCTACCGTGTCGCCGGTCCCTGGCAGGGTGGGGCGAAATGGTTCGAGACGCTGTCCAAGAAGGCCCGGCAAAACTACCGTCGTGGCCGCAAGTTCATGGGGGAAGGCGGCGAATTGTGTTTCCGCCTGCTGGATGCGGACGAGCCGCGCGAGCCTGTGCTCGCGCGGGTTGCGGCGCTGAAGCGCCTCTGGCTCGCCCGGCATGGCCGCGTCTCGGACCTGTTCGATGAGGGCTCGCCCGTTCTCGCCGCGCTTGTTTCCGTGCTGGCCGAACTCGGGCTGTTGCGCATCTTCGTGCTGGAGCTTGACGGCACGATTATCGCCGTCTCCATCAATTTCGAGCAGCACGGCACGATGATGGCTTTCGTCACCACCTACGATCCCGAATACGAGCGCGCCTCGCCGGGTATGGTGCTGATGATTGACTATATCCAGTGGTCGCTCGACCGCGGCTTGGCCAAGGTTGACTTTCTCTGCGGCGGCGAGGACTTCAAGCGCCGCTTCGCCACGCAATCAGTCACGCTATGGTCGATGATGGGCGCGCGCGGTCTGCGCGGCCATCTCGCCGCGCTCGCCGATCATGCGAACCATGTTGCGAAATCCTGGCGGCCGCAGCGGCAGCCGAAGGCGGAAACACCCGACGAGTAAGGCCGGCGCGTGTGAACGTGGCATCGCCGCGCTCAAAGGGCGCGAACCGCCGCGAGCACTTCCTCGGCATGGTCCTTGACCCGGACCTTGCGCCAGATCTGGGCGATCCGGCCGTCGCGGCCGATCAGGAACGTCGCGCGCTCGACGCCCATGTATTTGCGGCCATACATCGATTTTTCGACCCACAGATGGTAGGCCTCGATCACCTTGCGCTCCTCGTCGGCGGCGAGGTCGATGGTGAGGTTGTATTTCGACTTGAACTTGTCGTGCTTCCTGACGGGGTCGGGCGACAGGCCGATCACGACGGCGCCGGCCTTCTCGAATTCCGGTTTCAGCTGTGAAAAGCTGATTGCTTCCTGCGTGCAACTCGTCGTGTCGTCCTGCGGATAGAAATAGAGCACCACCGGCTTGCCGGCGGATGCGGCAAGGCTGAGCGAGCCGCCACCATCCCGCGGCAGGTCGAATTGCGGCGCAAGATCACCCACGTCGAGGTCAGCCATACCGATGCCCTTGTTTGAGGTTACGCGCGAAGCCACACCGATATAGTGTCGACCGGGGATTCGTCCACGAGCGAATTCGTACAACGGAAGATTGCGTGGATCAGGAGCAACCGCAGCACGAAAAGATCAGGTTCCGGCGGGATGAAATCACCGACCTGGGGGCCATGCCGTCCGCGTGCCGCGTTCCGCCGCTCGGCCAGGCGTCGATCGGCCGCGGCTTCCGCATCCTTTCGCGCGTGTTCGCCGGCGCGGTCGCGCTCACGCTGCTGGCCGCGGTGGGCGTTTATCTCATAGGCCTTTCCGGCATCGGGGCAGACCGGCTGCGCATCGAGGCGGAGAGCGCCATCGAGAGGCTGGCGGGCGTCGATGTCCATGTCGCGATCGGGCCTGCTCGCATCACGCTCGACGGTTCGAGCTTCATCGCTCTCCAGGTGAGCGATGTCAGTCTGAAGGCCAGCGACGGCAACGCCATGGCCGATGCGGGGCGCGTGCGCTTCGGCGTTCGCCTTGTGCCGCTGCTATGGGGTGAGGTGCGGCTGACCAGCGCCAGGATCTCCGATGCGCGCATCGTCACGGCGGCCATGCCGTCGGGCGGCGACTGGACCGCTGAATTGCGCAATGGCGATGGGCTGATCGACCCGGAAAAACTGTCCGATGTGGTGTTCGGCAACATTGGCAATGCACTCGATGCGGTGCGCGAGGAATCGATGCATCGCATCGATCTTCACAATGTCGAATTCGTCTTGCCCGAGGCTGGTACGATCAAGTCGATCAAGGTGGCCGACGCCACCGTCGTTCAATCCGGGGCTGGCGGTATCGAGCTGTCGTCGCAGGTGGATCTGGACGGCAAGGCGGTGACCATTGCCGCATCCGCGGCACGCGATGCGATAAACAGGCGCGTAACGGCACTGGATGCCACGATCGGGATTGCCGGCGACGGCAACGAAGTCGCGGCGGCGGGTGGTGGCAAGCTGGGCGCGCTCACTCTGAAGCTCAAGGGAGCGCAAGGGGCGGGCGACACCGCCGCGCGGCTGAAGGCGTCCCTGTCGTCCACCGGCTCGGTGCTCGATCTGGGCCCGCGCGGGCTGCTGCCGGCCGATCTCGATGTCGATGCTACGCTTGTCCACGGCAGCAACAAGATTCAGGTCGACCGGCTGTTGCTCAAGACCGGTCGCTCGACCTTCGATTTCGCCGGCTCGATCGGGCCTAAGCCCTCGACTGGCGCCGCGGGCGAGGAGCCAGCCTACCGCTATGACCTGACCAGTGACGGCTCTACACTGGCGCCTTCGGAATCACCCGAGCCCGCACTGACCTTCCTCGCCCGCATCGCCGGCGTCTATCAGACGAAAAGCCACAAATTGGTGGCCGAACAGATCGCCGTCCGGTCCGCCGCTTCCAGCGAGGTGCTCGGCACCGCGGCCGTGGAATTCGTCGACGGCAAGGCTCCCGGAATCAATCTGGCGCTCAACATCCACGATATGCCGGTCTCTCACGTCAAACAGCTTTGGCCGTGGTTTTCGGCGCGCAATGCGCGGCTCTGGGTGCTGGACAATCTGTTCGGCGGCCGCGTCGTCGATGCCAACCTCCAGTTCCAGGTCGTGCCGGATCGCCTGGGCAACGGCGTGCCGCTTTCGGCGGACGAGGTGTTCGGCCGCTTCCAGATCGAAGGGTCGCGCTTCGACACGGCCGGCCGCATTCCGCCGATACGCGATGCGGTGGGCGTCGTCGGCTTCCACGGCAATGATGTCGATATCGCGCTCTCTTCGGGCACCGTCTTCATGCCCAGCGGCCGCACCGTGGCGGCGAGCAACGGCACGCTGACGATCAAGGCGGCGAACCGCCCGCCGGTCATCGGCGCGCTCGATATCGACGTCGCCGGCGATGCATCCGCCGTCGCCGAACTTGCCTCCTACGAGCCGATCAATGCCATGCGCCATGTCGGCTTGCTGCCCGAAGACCTCTCCGGCGGCGTCACCGGCCATGTCAGGGCGGACATCCCGTTGCAATTCGGCGTCGATACCTCGAAGCTCGATTGGCTGGTGTCGCTCGACTACACCGGCCTGTCGCTGGCCAAGCCGTTCGAGGGGCAGACCGTGACGGCTGCCGACGGCTCGATCACGGTCGACCCGGAAAAGGCTGTCATTTCCGCCAAGGCGTCGCTGAACGGCATTCCGGCCGAACTCGATCTCGTCGAGCCGCTGGCGGATGATGGGCCGGCGCGCAGCCGCAAGGTGGCGCTGGTGCTCGACGACAAGGTCCGTGCCGCCGCCATGCCCGGCCTGACGCCGCTGCTCGGCGGAACAGTCAAGGTCGCGATCGACAAGAGCGGCAGCGGCAACCAGAACGTCTCGGCCGACCTGACCAATGCCAGGCTGGACATTCCCTGGGCCGGCTGGAGCAAGGGGGCAGGGGTTCCCGCCAACGTCACCTTCGTCATGACCAAGTCCGGCGACACCACGACGCTGTCCGACTTCAACCTCGACGGCAAGACATTCTCCATCGACGGCGGCATCGTGTTGGTCAACGGTGCCCTGTCATCGGCAAAATTCAGCAAGGTCACCTTGAACAGGGGCGACGATGTCGCGGTTTCGGTGAAGCGATCGGGCAAGGGCTATGCGGTCAACATCAGCGGCAACGCCCTGGACGCCCGCTCGCTGATCAAGCAGTTCACCTCGGATGTGGACACGGCCACCAAGACCACCGGCGCTGACGCCATTTCGGTCAGCGCCGATGTCGATCGACTCACCGGGTTCCACGACGAGCAACTGTCCAACCTGAAGCTCGACTACAGCGCGGCCGGTTCGAGGGTGAACGGCCTCAAGGTCAGCGCCACGGCGAGTTCAGGCGCCGCCATAGCGGTCAGCAACACGACCGGCGACGGCCGGCGCGCGCTCAACGTGCAATCGGCGGACGCCGGCGCGATCCTCAGGTTCCTCAACATCTACGAGCATATGGAAGGTGGCTCGATCACGCTGGCGCTGACGGGGGCCAGCGACGGGCCGATGAAGGGCAAGGTCGACACCACCAATTTCTTCGTCGTCAACGAACCGAAACTGGCCTCCATCGTCTCGACTACGCCGGCAGGCGACAGCCGCAGCCTTAACCAGGCGGTCAAAGGCTCTCTCGACACCTCGCGGGTCAAGTTCGAGCGCGGTTATGCCGAGATCGAGAAAGGCAGCGGCTACCTGAAGCTGGCCAACGGCGTGCTGCGCGGCCCGCGCATCGGCACGACGTTCCAGGGCATCCTTTATGACCAGAACAACAATATGGACATGACCGGCACCTTCATGCCGGTCTATGGCCTCAACCGCATCTTCGGCGAACTGCCCATCGTCGGCGCGCTTCTGGGCAACGGCCGCGACCGCGGCCTGATCGGCGTCACCTACCGGCTGAGGGGCAACGCCAACAAGCCGGTGCTCGACGTCAATCCGTTGTCGGTGATCGCGCCGGGCATATTCAGATCGATCTTCGAATATCGGTGAGGGGCCCTCAGACTGGCCGCACCAGGACGTGTTTTTTCCTGCCCAGTGAAAGCTTTACCACGTTTTCCGGACTCAAATCCTGGAGTGTGACCATGCGGCGACCATCGCTGACCGACTGATCGTTCAGGCGCACGGCGCCACCCTGGATGTGCCGCCGCGCCTCGCCATTGGACGAAGCCAACCCAGCCGTGACCAGCAGCGACAGGATGCCGACGCCGGCCTCCAGAGCGGCCTTGTCGGCCTCCACGGTCGGCAATGTTTCGGCGAGCGCGCCTTCCTCGAACGTCTTGCGCGCTGTCTCTCCGGCTTGTTCCGCGGCGGCGCGACCGTGCAGCAAAGCGGTGATTTCGGTGGCGAGGATTTTCTTTGCCTCATTGATCTCGGATCCACTGAGCCGCTCGAGCCGCGCGACCTCGTCCAATGGCAATGTCGTGTAGAGTTTCAGGAAACGGGCAACGTCGGCATCCTCGGTGTTGCGCCAGTACTGCCAGAACTCGTAGGCGCTCAGCATTTCCGCGTCGAGCCAGACCGCGCCCGAGGCCGACTTGCCCATCTTGGCGCCGGACGAGGTCGTCAGCAGCGGCGTCGTCAGCGCGTAAAGCTGCGCATCCTCCATGCGGCGGCCGAGATCGATACCGTTGATGATATTGCCCCACTGATCGGAGCCGCCCATCTGCAGGCGGCAGCCGAGACGTTTGTAGAGCTCGACGAAATCATAGGCCTGCAGGATCATGTAATTGAATTCGAGGAACGACAGCGACTGCTCGCGATCGAGCCGGAGCTTGACGGAATCGAAGGCGAGCATGCGGTTGACCGAAAAGTGCCGGCCGACGTCGCGCAGGAAATTGACGTAGTTGATCTCCATCAGCCAGTCGGCGTTGTTGATCATCACCGCGTCGTTGGGACCACTGCCGAATTTCAGGTATGGCATGAAGTTGCGGCGGATGCCGGCCAGGTTGTCGTCAATGTCCTGCGGCGTCAAAAGTTTGCGCGCCTCGTCCTTGAAGGACGGATCGCCGATCATCGAGGTGCCGCCACCCATCAGCGCGATCGGCCGATGACCGGTCTTCTGCAACCAGTGCAGCATCATGATCTGGATGAGTGAACCAGCATGCAAGCTCTTGGCGGTCGCATCGAAACCGATATAGGCCGTTACCGTCTCCGTGGCGAAAAGCTGGTCGAGACCGGCATCATCCGAGGTCTGATGGATAAAGCCGCGCTCGCTCATCGTGCGCAGGAAGTCGGATTTGAAGGCGGACATTTTTTCTTTCCCGAGAGCGTCGGCGCAATCCGGCGCGGACATATGAACGCGCGCGTTTAGCACCCAAGCGCGATCAGCAAAAGTGGAATCCGGTTTTGCGCCTGTTCGCGGCACCAGGAGTTCGTGAGCAGCAAAAAATGGAATCCGGTTTTGCTGGTGCGCCGACCCGGAGTTCCCGATCAGGAAAGCGGCAACGCGATCAACCCTTGTTGAAACGGCGTAGCGCGCCATGGGGCACGAATGCTTGCTTCATCGTTTCGGCTGGCGTAATGAGGCGCCGCGCCACAAGGTTCCTGCAACCCCACGACCTCCAACGGCACCGCATGGCATCCATCGAATGCCATACCCGACGACAGAGCCCCACGCGACATGCCGGACGCATTGATATCCATCGTCATTCCTTGCAGGAACGAGGCGGCAAACCTGCCGCTGCTGATCGACGAGATCGAGACGGCGATGACCGGGCGTGATTTCGAGCTGATCATCGTCAATGACGGTTCGACCGACGAAACCGCTGCGGTGCTTGCCGAGCAGGCGGCACGTCGGCCATTCCCGGTGCGGGAATTGCGGCACCCGAAATCCGCCGGCCAGAGTCTCTCGGTGCGTTCGGGCGCCTGGGCGGCGCGCGGCGGCATCGTCGCAACGATCGACGGCGACGGACAGAACGATCCGCAATACATTCCCGTGCTCGTCGACGCATTGCGGCAGGCCGGCCCCGATTTCGGCGCCGCGCAGGGACAGCGCCTCAAGCGCCGCGACAGCAAGGTCAAGCAACTGGCGTCGCGTTTCGCCAACTGGCTGAGAAACGCCATCCTGCATGATGAGACGCGCGACACCGGCTGCGGCCTGAAAGCGGTTCATACCGATATCTTACGCAAACTGCCGTTCTTCGACGGCACCCATCGCTTCGTTCCGGCCCTGGTTATCCAAGAGGGGTATCGCGTCGTGCATTGCGACGTCATCGATCGCTCGCGCCGGCACGGGAAATCGAACTACGGCATTTTCGATCGCGGCCTGCAAGGCGTGCTCGATCTTGGCGGCGTCTGGTGGTTGCGCCGCAGGCGTCGCAGAATGCCAAAAGTAGAGGAAATCAGGCGTGGTTAACGTGTTACAGGAACTGGTAACCTGGCTTCACCAGGTTTTCATCAAGCAATTCGACGCCTGGGTTCTGCTCGGTTTCATCGCCCAGTTCTTCTTCACCATGCGCTTCGTCGTGCAGTGGCTCGCTTCGGAAAAGGCCAAGCGCAGCGTCGTGCCGGTGGCGTTCTGGTTTTTCTCGTTGTTTGGCGGCGGTCTGCTTCTGATCTACGCCATCCAGCGCCAGGATCCGGTGTTCATCGCCGGCCAGGCCATGGGCATGTTCATCTATGTCAGAAATCTCTGGCTGATCGCCAATGAGCGCAAGGCGGCTATGACCAAGGTCGATTGAGCGGCCCGTCACTTCGAAAATCCATCACAGAGGCTAAAGCATGGCGTTGAACAGGAACTACATTCTTCTCTTCCTGTTCAGCCTGCTGATGACGATGTCGGGATTGGCATCGATGCCGCCGCTCGACCGCGACGAACCGCGCTTCGTCCAGGCCACCAAGCAGATGGTCGAGAGCGGCGACTATGTCGATATCCGCTTTCAGGATGCCTCGCGCTACCAGAAGCCGATCGGCATCTACTGGCTGCAATCGGCGGCCGTGGCACTCAGCGGGCAAGGCGCCGGGGCGCCGATCTGGATCTACCGCACGGTCTCCGCGCTTGGCATCGCCATTGCCGTGCTGGCGATTGCATGGACAGGGACCAATCTGTTTGGAGCGAGTGCCGGTATTGCCGCCGGCCTGGTGATGGCCGCGATCTTCGCCACCGCTTTCGAAGGCCGCGACGCAAAGACCGATGCGATGCTGCTGGCCTGCTGCGTGGCGGCACAAGGCGCGCTGGCGCAGATCTATCTGGCATCGCGCCGCAACGAGCCGGTTGGCGGCCATCTCTGGTGGATCTTCTGGATCGCCCAAGGGGCGGCGATCCTGATCAAGGGCCCGATCGCGCCGCTGCTGTCGGCGCTGACCATCGCGGTGCTGTTCGCCTTCGAGCGTGATGGGCGCTGGCTGTCGAAGCTCAGGGTCGGGCGCGGACTGCTGCTCGTCGTGCTGATCGCGCTGCCTTGGCTCGCCGCGATTACCTGGAAGAGCCACGGCGCCTTCCTGCAGCAGGCGGTCGGCAAGGACATGCTCGGCAAGGTCGCGTCGGGCGAGGAATCGCACGGCCTGCCGCCCGGCTTCTACATGCTGACCTATTCGCTGTTCATGTGGCCGTTCGGGTTGATCGCGGTCGGCGCCGGCCTTCAGGCCCTGAACCGTCTGCGCGACGATATCAGGCTGCGCTTTTGCCTTGCCTGGTATATTCCATTCTGGCTGGTGTTCGAACTGATCCCGACGAAGCTGCCGCATTACGTGCTGCCGGCCTATCCCGGCATGGCGCTGCTGATCGGCTGGTTGCTGACGTTGCAGCCGCAGGACGCCAATGCACCGCTCAAGCGCTGGCAGCAATGGCTGTGGTGGTCGACCGCGTTTGGTCTGGTGGTGGTCAGCCTCGGCCTTGCCGCGGTCTGCATCGGAGCGCCGATTTACCTCACCCACGCTTTCTCCTGGTGGAGCATTCCGGCGGCAGCCGCCGCGCTCGGCACCGGCTATCTCGCGTTTTCCCGGCAGCTGCAGGTGCCGCTGCCCCGCATCGGCGCCGTCGCAGCTTGTGCTGGCATCACCTATGCCTTGCTGTTCGGGGTCATCGCGCCGTCGCTGAAACCGATATGGCTGAGCCCGGCGATCAAGGCGGCGGTGCTTGCCAATAAACCTTGCGACACGACGGTGCTGGCCTCGGCGCGCTACCAGGAACCGAGCCTGGTGTTCCTGGTCGGCACGAAAACGGTGCTGACGGATGTCGGCGGCGTTGCGGAACATCTGCTTGCCGACCCTGCCTGCGCGCTGGGGCTGGCGCCGATCGGCGACGAGCAGAAACTCAATGGTATGCTGTCGGTGCGAGGCAAATCGGTGAACCGTGTCGCCGAGATCGATGGCCTCAATTATTCGTCGGGAGACAAACTGTCGCTCGGCCTTTACCGTGTCGCGCAATGACTTCGATGATGGTGTCGAGTTCCCAATGCTCGTGAAATCGCGCCTACCCTTTTCTGGCAAGCTCCTGGGGGTGGGGCGGCGGTCGGTCGACAATTTTCGCGACACGATGCGCATCGCGAAGGGCCGCTTTGCCGCTCGTCCTGCCCGATACCCAGATATAGTGTGGCCGGTTTGGGCAATTGTTTGGGTCTTGCTGACGGCTGCCGCGTTCGTTCGGCTCGACACGCTGGCGGGGCAGATTCATGGCCAGTGGTCGCCCGGCGTCGGCAGGCTCGCAGAATTCCTGACGCAGTTCGCGCTCGGTGGCTGGTACCTGATCCCGTCGGCGCTCCTGCTTGTCGCGGCCAACCTGACCGATTGGCGGAGCCTTTCGCGCCGGCGGTTGATGCTTGTTTACAACTGGACCTGCCTGGCGTTTCTCGTGCTCGCCTCGGTCGGCCTGTCCGGCTTGCTGGTGAACGTCCTCAAATATGCGATCGGACGTGCCCGCCCGCTCTATTTCCAGGATTTCGGTGTTCTTGCGCTGCATCCTTTTGCCTTCGACGCCCGCTTCGCCGGATTTCCCTCCGGCCACGCCACGACGATGGGCGCCGTGTTCGGCATCCTGCTGCTCTTGTTTCCGCGGCGCTGGTATATCGCCCTGGCTGTGACGGCCTGCATCGCCTCGACCAGGGTCTTCGTCGGTGCGCACTATCCGAGCGACACGGTGGCCGGCTTCGGCCTCGGCTGCGCCTTCGCGCTTGTCTGCGGGTTGGTTTTTGCCCGCCTCGGCTTCATCTTCCGGCCGGCAGCGACGGGCCTGCCGGTCCGCAAATCGTCATTCCGGCTGGTTGCGCCAGAAAGATAGGCGGTGCCGGGCGCGTCGATGAGCGAAAAGCTTGCCTGATGTGGCCGGCACGCCCGCAAAGCAGATACCGGCGAGGCGGACATTGTCCGCCCGCCATGGCATGACCTGACGTCTTAGCGCAGCCGCTTCGGCCGAGGATCCGACAACTCGCCGGCGAGCCGCCGATCGAGATAGTCGGCACATTCCTCGATTAAAAGGTCGGCGTCATTGGCGAAGAAATGGTTGGCGCCGGGCAAGGTCTTCTGGGTGATGGTGATGCCCTTTTGCGTGTGCAGCTTGTCCACCAGGCCTTGCACATCCTTGGGCGGCGCCACCTTGTCGGCATCGCCATGGATGATCAGGCCGGATGACGGGCAGGGCGCCAGGAACGAGAAATCATAGGTGTTCGGCTGCGGCGCGATCGAGATGAAGCCTTCGATCTCGGGCCGGCGCATCAGGAGCTGCATGCCGATCCACGAACCAAACGAATAACCGGCGACCCAGCAGCTCTTGGAATCCGGATGCAGCGACTGCACCCAGTCGAGAGCGGCGGCCGCGTCAGACAATTCGCCGGTGCCGTGATCGAATTCGCCCTGGCTGCGGCCGATGCCGCGGAAATTGAAGCGCAGCGTGGTGAAATCACGCTTCTGGAACATGTAGAAGAGGTCGTAGACGATCTTGTTGTTCATCGTGCCGCCGAACTGCGGGTGCGGATGCAGGACGATGGCGATCGGCGCGCTCTTTTCCTTGGAGGGCTGGTAGCGTCCCTCCAGACGGCCGGCCGGACCGGTGAAAATGACCTCAGGCATGAAATACTCCACTTGGTATACGAATGCGCGGCGCCCGGAACGTGTCTTCCTCTGGCCTTGACGCAGGGCGAGCGTCTTCCTAGAAGCTAGTTTAGAACTATTCAAAACTAAGTGGCCAGGCGTCGAGCCTGGCTACCGCGCCGCAAGCCGCGTAAATAGGACGGCTCGCCTTGGAATTTCAAGGAAATAACGCCATACGACAGCGGAATGGCTTCTGAAGGGACCGACTGGACGAAAATGGCCGCAAAACGCGCCTATCTCGACTACAATGCCAGCGCTCCGCTGCTCGCGGCGGCACGCGAGGCTATGGTCGCGGCGCTGGACGTGACCGCCAATCCGTCCTCGGTCCACGCCGAAGGGCGCGCGGCGCGACGCCTGATCGAGACTGCGAGGCGTGAGGTTGCGGCGCTGGTGAATGCCAGGCCCGAGCATGTCGTGTTCACCTCCGGCGCGACCGAAGCGGCCTCGACGCTGCTGACCCCGGACTGGCAGATGGGGCGTGGCAGCGTTCGCATGAGCCGGCTTTACGTGTCGGCGGCCGACCATCCCTGCCTGTTGAATGGCGGGCGCTTCCCGGCAGCGCAGGTGACGCGCATCGGCGTCGATGCCAGTGGCATTGCCGATCTTGTCGCCTTGGCTACCGCGCTTGACGCTCACGACGAGGCCGATGGCCTGCCGCTGGTGGCGATCCATGCCGCTAACAACGAGACCGGCGTCATCCAGCCGATCGATCGTATCGCAGGGATCGTGAAGGCCGCGGGCGGCGTTCTCGTCGTTGATGCGGTTCAAGCCGCGGGCCGTGTTTCAATCGATATGTCAGCGGGTTACGCCGATTATTTGATTCTGTCTTCGCACAAGATCGGTGGCCCCAAGGGCGTTGGGGCCATTGTCGCCGCCGCCGATCTGATGATGCCCAAGCCCCTGATCAACGGTGGAGGCCAGGAAAAGGGCCACCGCGGCGGAACGGAAAACCTCGCCGCCATCGCCGGTTTTGGCGCGGCCGCGCGTGAGGCTTTGGCCGAATTGCAGGCTATGGATGCGGTGCGACAGCGCCGTGACGAGATCGAGGCCATCGTGAAAACGCTGGTGCCCGAGGCGGAAATCTTTGGAACCGGCGCGCCAAGGCTTGCCAACACGACATTCTTCGCTATTGCGAACGTCAAGGCGGAAACCGCGCAGATCGCTTTCGATCTGGCCGGTGTGGCGCTGTCGGCCGGCTCCGCCTGCTCGTCGGGCAAGGTCGGGCCGAGCCATGTGCTGAAGGCAATGGGCTACGGCGACAGTCTCGGCGCCTTGCGCGTGTCGATCGGTTCGGCGACGGGCGCCGAGGACATCGAACTGTTCCGCGCCGCGCTGGCGGGGATCGCCGCGCGCCAAGCCGCCAGAGACAAGGCGGATAGGGATAAAGCCGCGTAGCGGTTGGGAGCATCGGACCGAAAAGTGCGTAGCGGTTTTCGGGAAAATCCGATGTTTGGGTAACGTATTCGGGCCTTCGGGCCTGGTAGAGCCGTGCGTTTCATGCTGGCCGGGTGAATTTCCGGTCGAAGCGCACTATATGAAACTACGCTGCCGCGAATGCCCCTTTTGGTGTCCATTTCGGCGGTGCCATAGTTTGAAAACTGTCGGGCCTTGACCCCGGCGTGGATGGAGAACGCTTATGCCTGCTGTGCAGGAGACGATCGATCGAGTCCGCAAGATCGATGTCGACCAGTATAAATATGGATTCCAGACCGAAATCGCTGTCGACAAGGCCCCCAAGGGCCTGAGCGAAGACATCATCCGTTTCATTTCGGCAAAGAAGGACGAACCGTCCTGGATGCTGGAATGGCGCCTGGAAGCCTATCGCCGCTGGCTGACGCTCGAGGAGCCGACCTGGGCGCGCGTCAACTATCCCAAGATCGATTTCCAGGACATCTATTACTACGCGGCGCCCAAGAGCACGCCCGGCCCGAAGTCGCTGAGCGATGTCGATCCCGAACTGCTGAAGGTCTACGAGAAGCTCGGCATTCCGCTGAAGGAGCAGGAAATCCTGGCTGGCGTCCAGAAGACCGATGCTTCCGAACTCGAGGAAGTCAGCGACAATGTCTATAAATCGGGCCGCGTCGCGGTCGACGCGGTGTTCGATTCCGTCTCGGTCGTCACAACCTTCAAGAAGGAGTTGGCGCAGGCCGGCGTTATCTTCTGCTCGATCTCGGAAGCCATCCGCGAGCACCCCGAACTGGTACAGAAATATCTGGGCTCGGTGGTGCCGACATCCGACAATTTCTACGCCACGCTGAATTCGGCTGTCTTCACCGACGGCTCGTTCGTCTTCGTGCCCAAGGGCGTGCGCTGCCCGATGGAGCTGTCGACCTATTTCCGCATGAACGAGAAGAACACCGGCCAGTTCGAGCGCACGCTGATCATCGCCGAGGAGGGGGCCTACGTCTCCTATCTCGAAGGCTGCACGGCGCCGCAGCGCGACGAGAACCAGCTTCACGCCGCTGTCGTCGAACTGGTGGCGCTCGACGATGCCGAGATCAAATATTCGACCGTGCAGAACTGGTACCCCGGCGATGCCGAGGGCAAGGGCGGCATCTACAATTTCGTCACCAAGCGCGGCGACTGCCGTGGCGACCGTTCGAAGATCTCGTGGACGCAGGTCGAAACCGGCTCGGCCATCACGTGGAAGTATCCGAGCTGCATCCTGCGCGGCGACGATTCCTCGGGCGAATTCTATTCGATTGCGGTGTCGAACGGCTATCAGCAGGTCGACTCGGGCACCAAGATGATCCATCTCGGCAAGAACACGTCGAGCCGCATCATCTCCAAGGGCATCGCTGCCGGCTTCTCGCAGAACACCTATCGCGGCCAGGTCTCGGCGCACCGCAAGGCGACCAACGCCCGCAACTTCACCAATTGCGACTCGTTGCTGATCGGCGACCAATGCGGCGCGCACACCGTGCCCTACATGGAAGCCAAGAACTCGACGGCGCAGTTCGAGCACGAGGCGACGACGTCGAAGATTTCCGAGGACCAGAAGTTCTACGTCATGCAGCGCGGCATTCCGGAAGAAGAGGCGATCGCGCTGATCGTCAACGGCTTCGTCAAGGACGTCATCCAGCAACTGCCGATGGAGTTCGCGGTGGAGGCGCAGAAGCTGATCGGCATCTCGCTGGAAGGAAGCGTGGGCTAGTCGAGAATATGCTGAAGTTCCTGGGAAACATGCTACTTGGTGCCTTGGCGGTAGCGCTGTTCCTTGCGGTCGCCGGTGCCGTGTTGGCGCTCGTCGGCTCTATCGGCGACCTTCCGGTTCTGAAGCAAGTCGGCGGCTCGCTATCCGTCTTGGGAGTGTCCTGCTTTTTTGCTGCCTTTTTAGTGTTGGGCCTTGTTAACCGGATGAGACCAATGGGGCAGCACAAAGTCGATGGCGGTGCTGGGTGATATCGATGAGCGCGCCCATTCTCAGAGAGGACATCTGGTTTGCCGTCCGCTGGCGGCGACTTTGGGCTGTTCGCCGCGAGGGCAACATCGCCATGGCGAAGTATGCCGGGGCGACCGTCGTCTCGGCATTTGCCGGCATCCTGCTGGCCGCCTTCGTCAACCTCTATGTCGGCCTCGCCGTCTTCGCTATCGCCTTCGGCCTGTCCTTCTGGTGGTTCAAGGCGCTGCAGCGCCGTCACACCGATTACTCCATCACTTACGACGACTATTTCAGAGAAAAGAACAATGCTTGAGATCAAGAACCTGCATGCCCGCATCGTCGATGACGGCACCGAAATCATCCGCGGCTTGAACCTGACGGTGAAAGCCGGCGAGGTCGCCGCCATCATGGGCCCGAACGGCTCGGGCAAATCGACGCTGTCCTACATCCTGGCGGGGCGAGAGGACTATGAGGTGACGGAGGGCGACATCCTCTACAACGGCCAGTCGATCCTCGAAATGGATCCGGCCGAGCGCGCTACTTCCGGAATCTTCCTCGCCTTCCAGTATCCCATGGAGATACCGGGCGTGGCGACCATGGAATTCCTGAAGGTGGCGATGAACGAGCAGCGCAAGGCGCGCGGCGAGGAGCCGCTGAAGATCCCGGAATTTCTCAAGCGCGTGAAGGAAGCCGCCGCCTCGCTCAACATGGACATCAACATGCTGAAGCGGCCGCTCAACGTCGGTTTCTCCGGCGGCGAGAAGAAGCGCGCCGAGATCCTGCAGATGAAGCTTCTGGAGCCGAAACTCTGCGTGCTCGACGAGACCGATTCCGGCCTTGACATCGATGCGCTGAAGATCGTGTCCGACGGCGTCAACGCGCTGCGTTCGCCCGACCGGGCCTTCCTGGTCATCACCCACTACCAGCGTCTGCTCGAGCACATCGTGCCCGACAGCGTACACGTGCTCTACAAAGGCCAGGTCATCAAGTCGGGCGACAAGTCGCTGGCGCTCGACCTCGAAGCCAACGGCTATGCCGGCGTGATCGGCGAAGCCGCGTGAAATGGCGGAGGCAAGACTGATGAACATGCACGCACAACCGCAGCGGACACCGGCCGAGACAGCGTTGATCGACGCGTTCGGCGATCGGCTGTCGCTGCTGCCGGGTGACGGCGCAGTGATGCTGAAGCGCGACGACGCTATCGAGGCGATCAAGCACGGCCTGCCGACGCGGCGCGTCGAATCCTGGCACTACACCGATCTGCGCCGGTTGTTGAACACGGTTCCGGATTTCGATCCGGCCGCCGCGGCGAAAGCCATTGCGCCAATCGTTGAAGGCTCGACGGTTCTGGCCATGCTGAACGGCGCGTCGAGCGCCAAGGCGCCCGTCGTCGAGGGCGTCAGCGTGCAACGCCTATCGGAAAAGCTGACCGACGGTAGCATTGCGCCGGGCCTCGCTCCCTATGGCAGCGACGACGCTATCGGCGCGCTGAACACGGCCTTTGTCGCCGACGGTTATTTCATCGATATTGCCGACGGCGCCGAGCTGGAAAAGCCGCTCGAATTGCAGAATTTGCAGGCAGGCGGCCAGACCCATGTGCGTTTACCTGTACGCGTCGGCGCTGGCGGCAAGGCAGTTATAGTCGAGCGTCAGGCAGGTGAGGGCGTGGCGCTGGTCAGCTCGGTGAGCCAGCTCGTGCTCGGCGAGGGCGCCGAGGTGACCTGGCTGATCGTGCAGGAGCAGCCGGACACGGCCACGCATCTGGCGCAGTTCAAGGCCCATATCGGCAAGAACGCGAAGCTGACGCTGTTCGTCATGAACGCCGGCGGCAGATTGGTGCGCCAGGAGATCGTGATCAAGACCACCGGCGAGGGCGCCGACTTCAAGTTGCGTGGCATCAATCTGTTGGCGGGCGACACACACACCGATGTGACGATGGTGCTCGACCACGCAGTCCCGCATACGACATCGACGGAAGTGATCCGCAATGTCGTCACCGGCAAAGCGCGCGGTGTCTTCCAGGGCCGCATCAACGTCCATCAATATGCGCAGAAGACCAACGCCAAGATGGCCTGCAACACGCTGCTTCTGTCGGACGATGGCGAGTTCTCGACCAAGCCCGAACTCGAAATCTTCGCCGACGACGTCGTCTGCGGCCACGGCGCGACGGTCACCGAGATCGACCACGACCATCTGTTCTACCTGATGGCGCGCGGCGTCGACGAGAAGACCGCACGGGGCCTTCTGGTGAAAGCGTTCGTCGCCGAGGTGATCGAGGAGATGGATGACGAGACGATCGTCGAGGCGCTGGAAGCGCGGCTCGATGAATGGTTCGTGACACACGGGTAAGCACTCTTCCTTCCCCCTTTGTGGGAGAAGGTGGATTGGCGCGAAGCGCCGAGACGGATGAGAGGTGCTGGACGGAATGAGGCGATGCCTCGGAAGAGCTTATGATGGACCAGAAAGTCGAAACCATCCCCTACGACGTCGAGGCGATCCGCCGCGACTTTCCGATCCTGTCGCGGCAAGTCTATGGCAAGCCTCTTGTCTATCTCGACAATGGCGCCTCGGCGCAGAAGCCGCAGGTGGTGCTGGACACGATCCAGCACGCCTATTCCCAGGAATACGCCAACGTCCATCGCGGCCTGCATTTCCTGTCCAACGCCGCGACCGACGCCTATGAAAAGGCGCGTGAGACGGTGCGCCGTTTCCTCAATGCGCCAAGCACCGACAACATCGTCTTCACCTCGAATACGACCTCGGCGATCAACACGGTGGCTTATGGCTATGGCATGCCCAATATCGGCGAGGGCGACGAAATCGTGCTGTCGATCATGGAGCATCATTCCAACATCGTTCCCTGGCATTTCATCCGCGAACGGCAGGGCGCCAGGCTGGTCTGGATGCCGGTCGACGATCTCGGTGTCTTCCACATCGAGGAATTCGAAAAGCGGCTGACTAACAGGACAAAGCTTGTCGCCATCACGCAGATGTCGAATGCGTTGGGCACGGTGACGCCGATCAAGGAGATCGTGCGCATCGCGCATGCGCGGGGCATTCCAGTGCTCGTCGACGGCAGCCAGAGCGCCGTGCATATGCCGATCGACGTGCAGGACCTGGATTGCGACTTCTTCGTCTTCACCGGCCACAAGGTCTATGGCCCCTCGGGCATCGGCGTTCTCTACGGCAAGAAGGACATTCTCGGGGGTATGCGCCCCTTCATGGGCGGTGGCGAAATGATCGAGGAGGTGACGGAAGACATCGTCACCTACAACGAGCCGCCGCATCGTTTTGAGGCCGGCACGCCGCCGATTGTGCAGGCGATCGGGCTGGGTGCTGCGCTCGACTACATGGACTCTGTCGGTCGGGAACGCATCGCGGCGCATGAGCAAGACCTCAAGAACTATGCCCATGAACGGCTGCGCGCCATCAATTCGCTGCGCATCTTCGGCGACGCGCCGGGCAAGGGCGCCATCATCTCCTTCGAATTGCAGGGCATTCACGCCCATGACGTGTCGATGGTGATAGACAGGCAGGGTGTGGCAGTGCGCGCCGGTACGCATTGCGCCCAGCCGCTGTTGAAACGCTTTGGCGTAACCTCCACATGCAGGGCATCGTTCGGCATGTATAATACCAGGGCCGAAGTCGACGCTTTGGCCGAGGCGCTTGAAAAAGCGCGCAAGTTTTTCGGGTGACGACCATGGAAGATATCAGCACAGCCACAGAGGCCGCGCCGGAAGCCGGCGTCAATGGCGTCGTCTCCGCCACGGCCATTCCCGCCGACGAACTGGCGCGGCTGACCGACGACATCGTCTCGGCGCTGAAGACCGTCTACGACCCGGAAATCCCGGCCGACATTTACGAGCTCGGCCTCGTCTACAAGATCGACATCGAGGACGACCGCTCGGTCAAGATCGACATGACGCTGACCGCCCCCGGCTGCCCGGTGGCCGGCGAAATGCCCGGTTGGGTGGAAAACGCCGTCGGCGCCGTCGAAGGCGTATCAGGCGTCGAAGTCAACATGACCTTCGACCCGCCATGGACGCCCGACCGCATGTCGGAAGAGGCGCAGGTCGCGGTTGGCTGGTACTAGCGTTGAGCTTGGCACACTTGCACCATGGATAAAACTTCACCATTTTAGGTGAGAATCATTCGGCAGACCTTGAACCTGCACGGAATGGAGAAGGAAAAAGAATGGGACGCTTTGCCGTCATCACCATGACCGAAAAGGCCGCCGAGCGGGTGCGCGAGATCGTCGCCACACGCGAGAAGGCGCATGGCATCCGCCTCGGCATCAAGAAGGGCGGCTGCGCCGGCATGGAATACACGATCGATCTGGTGACCGAGCCCAACGCCAAGGACGACCACATCGAGCGCGACGGCGCACACGTCTATGTCGCGCCGGAAGCGGCGCTGTTCCTGTTCGGCACGCAGATGGATTTCGAGCAGACGACTTTGCGCACCGGCTTCACCTTCCACAATCCGAACCAGAGCTCGGCCTGTGGCTGCGGCGAATCGGTCGAGCTGAAGCCGGCCGACCTGAAGGCGCTGGCAGAGGCGCGCGCCTCCGCCTAAAGCACTTCCTTCGCCCCATTTACGGGGAGGTGAGGAGTGGTCCGCGCAGCGGGCGAAAAGCCAATTGCTTGGCTTTTCGAATGACGAAGGGCCCGAAGGCCGGATGAGGGGCAGCGCCAGCCTCTCCAACATTTGCGCAGTCTGCCTGCCGGCATCTTCGCCCGGTAAATGGGCGAAGAACGTTACGCAACCCACATCCCCACCCGCTTGTGCCAGTCGGCGATCGATTCCTCGGGATAGATGTCGAACGTCTTGTCGCCCTTGCCGACATCAGGCTCTACCCAGCTCGCCTTGTATTTCAGCATCAGGTGCACCTTCTCAGGTGGTTTCGGCAGGTCGCTGTCGATCGCCGAGGCGAAGGGATGCACCAGATCCGGCCATGTCGGATCGTAGAGCCACAACGCCGATCCGCATTTGCGGCAGAAATTGCGTTCCCCCGTCGAGATTTCGCATTGCAAATGCTCGTCATCCTCGATCTCGGCCCGATAGACGCCGAGGCTCCTCTTGCCCCTGATGTTGAGCGTTTTGTAGTCGGCGCCGAGATTGATGGCGAACCCGCCGCCGCCTTGCTGCTTGCGGCAGATCGAGCAGTAGCAGAGCATGAACGGCACGGGCGTATGGCTTTCCACCTCGAAACGCACGGCATTGCAGCGGCAGGATCCCTTGAGCAGAACCGGCATGATAAAAACTCCGACGAAATGTTCCCAGCCCGTCAGCATGATTTGGTTGCGCGATGACAATGTCAAATGCCGATGACATGATCGCGGCATGGACAATGAACGCATCGCCGAACTGTTCGAAGGCCTTGGCCCGGTCAGCATCCGCAGGCTGTTCGGCGGCAAGGGCATCTATTTCGATGGTGTGATCGTCGCCATCGTGCTGCGCGGCGAATTGCTGCTCAAGGCCGACGAGCAAAGCGCGCCCGATTTCGAAGCCGCCGGTTGCCGGCAGTGGACCTATACCGGTTCGCGCCACGGCAAGCTGGTCGCCATGCCTTATTGGAGCATTCCCGACAGCGCTTTTGATGACCCGGACGAAATGACTGTCTGGGCCCGGCGAGCCTATGAGGCCGGGCGGCGCGCGGGCAAGTAGCACGTTGCGGCAGTGCAGGCTTTCTCGGACATGTCGAGGCGCAGAGGGGGGGCGGGAACTCGGCTGATAAGTTAATTCTTGCACCGCCTCACATTTGAACCCTACAGCGCCTTGGCGATCTTCGCCGCCAATCTTGCATTGTTCTCGACCAGCGCGATGTTGGTCTTCAGGCTCCGGCCGCCGGTCAGTTCCAGGATTTTTCCCAGCAGGAACGGCGTCACCGCCTTGCCGCTCACGTTGAGCGCCTCGGCGGCCTTCTGTGCTGCTTCGATATAGCCGGCCATCTCTTCCGCCGGGATTTCATGGTTTTCGGGCACCGGGTTGGCGATCAGCACGCCGCCGCCGAGACCGAGCGCTGCCCGCGTCTTGTAGAAATGCGCGATGTCTTCCGGTTTGTGCAAGGTCAACGGCGCGCGGAACGGCGATTGCCGCGACCAGAAGGCCGGCATTGTCTCGCAGCCATGGCCAACCACGGGCACGCCGCGCGTTTCCAGCACCTCAAGCGTTTTTTCGATATCGAGGATGGCCTTGGCGCCGGCCGAGACGACGATGACCGGTGTGCGCGCCAGTTCATCGAGATCGGCGGAAATGTCGAAACTCTTTTCCGCACCTTTGTGCACGCCGCCAATGCCGCCGGTGGCGAACACTTTTATCCCCACCATATGCGCCGCGATCATGGTCGCGGCGACCGTGGTGCCGCCGGTGCGCCCTTGCGCCACTGCAAAGCCGAGGTCGGCGCGCGACAGCTTCATCGCATCGCCGGTCATGGCCAGCGATTCACGCTCGCCGTCGGAAAGACCGATCTTGATGCGGCCGCCAACCACGGCGATCGTGGCGGGCACGGCACCGCCATCGCTGATGATCTTTTCGACATTGGCCGCCATGGCACCGTTGTCGGGGTAGGGCATGCCATGGGTGATGATGGTGCTTTCCAGCGCCACCACGGGACGCCCGGCAGCCAGGGCTTGCGCCACGGGAGCATGGACATCGATGAAGGGGTGGGCGCTCTCTGGGGTCATCTCGAATCTCCAATCGCGGCGCATCCATCAGGACGCGTAAACATCCCTGCGGCGCTGTGAATTTGCCGGTCTCATGCCATTTCCCGCGCATCCGGCACAAGGGCCAGTGCTTCCGCGAAGCTCGCCGCGGTGAATTCTGGCACGGCGTTGGCGCTTTCGATGGCCAGCGTTGCCGCCGCGACGCCTTCGCGCAAGGCCTGGCGCAGTGGCAGACCGCGCAACAGCGCCGCGACCGTCGCACCCGCCAGCGCGTCGCCGGCGCCGGTGACATCGGCGACTTTCCTCGGGGCAGGCGGCAGGATCGAAAACGCGCCTGCTTCATCGAAGCCCAGCACCGGCGCGCTGCCTGCCGTGACCACGCCACTGGCAAGGCCGTTGCATCGCAACCCGTCGATCATCTCTCGCTCGGAGGCACTCGAATTGACGCCAGCCAGTACAACGGCCTCTCGCCGGTTCATGAAGAGTTGCGCCAGTTCGCCGAGCACCGGTATCAGCCGCGTCACCTTGGCCGGCGAAATGGCAATGGCGAAAACCGGTTTGCCGGCGGCGAGCGAGACCAGCCGCTCCAGAGCCGACGCCGGCAGATTGGCGTCGCACAGGATGGCGTCGGCGTCGGCGACCACCTCCCGCATCTTGGAGCGCCTGATCTGCTTGGGGAAGGCCAGATCATAAAGCACCATGTCGGCAAAGCCGACGATCAACTCGCCCTCGCGGTCAATCAGCGCCGTGTAGCTCGGCGTGGTGCGATCGAGGAACACTGCCGATAGGTCTTTAATGCCGGCTTCCGCTATACCGCGTGACACGGTATCGCCCGCGGCATCGCCGCCGCGCACCGACAGCAGCGAAGCCGAGACACCTCGGCGCACCGTGCTGCGCAACGCGTTGAATACGCCGCCGCCGACATCCTCGCGCATTGTGCCGGGATTGGACGCCGCTGGCACGTACGGACCGGCCACCTGGCCACGCCGATCGATATGGGCGCCGCCCACGGCCAGTATCTTCGCGGATTTCACCATGGCGGCGATATGACCTTTGTTATTGGCGCCACACAAGCGCTACACTGCGCGACAGAGCTTCGCATGCAAGGCAGCGATTCGGCGGATCGATACAATCGAGCCGTCTGGCTCAATGCGAGGACATCGCTGCCTCGGTCTGCGAGACAAAAAAAGAACAGATCAGGATATCTCTTGTTTTTCAGTTGGTTGTCTCCCCTTGCCAAATGAGAACAAAAAAGGTACAAAATGACAGGGATTGCGGATTGTCCGGCCTTCATTGACGACCAAGGGGTGATGTATCATGGCTCAGAATACTTTGCGGCTTGTAGAGGATAAGGCAGTGGACAAATCAAAGGCTCTGGATGCGGCGCTGTCGCAAATCGAGCGGGCTTTCGGCAAGGGCTCGATCATGCGGCTCGGCGCCAACGAGCAGGTCGTCGAGATCGAAACAGTGCCGACCGGGTCGCTCGGCCTCGACATCGCGCTCGGCGTCGGCGGCCTGCCGCGCGGCCGCATCATCGAGATCTACGGGCCGGAAAGCTCTGGCAAGACGACGCTGGCCCTGCACACCGTGGCTGAAGCCCAGAAGAAGGGCGGCATCTGCGCCTTCGTCGATGCCGAGCACGCGCTCGATCCTGTCTATGCCCGCAAGCTCGGCGTCGATCTCGAAAACCTCCTGATTTCACAGCCCGACACCGGCGAGCAGGCACTGGAGATCTGCGACACGTTGGTGCGCTCCGGCGCCATCGACGTGCTGGTGGTCGATTCGGTGGCAGCGCTGACGCCGCGTGCCGAAATCGAAGGCGAGATGGGCGATTCGCTGCCCGGCCTGCAGGCCCGGCTGATGAGCCAGGCGCTGCGCAAGCTGACCGCTTCGATCTCACGTTCCAACACCATGGTCATCTTCATCAATCAGATCCGCATGAAGATCGGCGTCATGTTCGGTTCGCCCGAAACCACCACGGGCGGCAACGCTTTGAAATTCTATGCATCGGTGCGCCTCGACATCCGCCGCATCGGCTCGGTCAAGGACCGCGACGAGGTCGTCGGCAACCAGACCCGCGTCAAGGTGGTCAAGAACAAGCTGGCGCCGCCCTTCAAAGTGGTCGAGTTCGATATCATGTACGGCGAAGGCGTGTCCAAGACCGGCGAACTGGTCGATCTTGGCGTCAAGGCTGGTGTGGTCGAGAAGTCGGGCGCCTGGTTCTCCTACAATTCGCAGCGCCTCGGCCAGGGCCGCGAGAATGCAAAACTGTTCCTGCGCGACAATCCCGACACCGCGCGCGAGATCGAACTGGCGCTCAGGCAGAACGCCGGATTGATCGCCGAGAAATTCCTTGAAAATGGCGGTTCTGAAGGTGGCGAAGACGGTTTTGAGGACGAAGCCGGCGCGATGTAGGGCAATGGCCAGAGTTCGGCCATAAATTCAGCCTATCACCTGATGCTTAAGTAACCGAGTTCTTTAATACCGCGTTCCAAACCGCCGGCCTTCGAGCCGGCGGTTTTCGTTTTCGGCAGACCGGTAAGCTCCTGGATTGGCCCAATTCCGTGTTTCTGGACAGGGTCGGGCGTGCCCGCTAAAAGGCCAAGTCTATTTTCTAAGACGCAGAGACCAGTTTCCGCCGGCTGTGCCGGCGGTTTTCGCGAAAAGGCAGCAGTCATGAGTGGCGTGAACGAGATCCGGTCGACATTTCTCGACTATTTCCGCAAGGAGGGCCATGAGGTCGTGGCCTCGAGCCCACTCGTGCCGCGCAACGATCCGACCTTGATGTTCACCAATGCCGGCATGGTGCAGTTCAAGAACGTCTTCACCGGTTTGGAGAAGCGGACTTATTCGCGCGCCACCACCGCCCAGAAGAGCGTTCGCGCCGGCGGCAAGCACAATGACCTCGACAATGTCGGCTACACCGCGCGCCATCTCACCTTCTTCGAGATGCTCGGCAATTTCTCCTTCGGCGACTATTTCAAGGAGCGCGCCATCGAGCTTGCCTGGAACCTGATCACCCGGGAGTTCGGGCTGAAGAAGGACAAGCTGCTGGTCACCGTCTATCACACCGACGACGAGGCGGCCGGCTTCTGGAAGAAGATTGCCGGTTTCTCGGACGATCGCATCATCCGCATCGCGACCTCGGACAATTTCTGGGCGATGGGCGACACCGGTCCCTGCGGGCCGTGCTCGGAAATCTTCATCGATCGTGGCGAGCACATCTGGGGTGGACCTCCCGGCAGTCCTGAGGAAGACGGCGACCGGTTTCTCGAATTCTGGAACCTGGTGTTCATGCAGTATGAACAGGTGACGAAGGAGCAGCGCATCGACCTGCCGCGCCCGTCGATCGACACCGGCATGGGCCTGGAGCGCATGGCCTCCATCCTGCAAGGGGTGGAAAGCGTCTTCGAGACCGACCTGTTCCGCCACCTGATCGATGCGGCGTCGTCCGCGCTTGGGCGGGCGCCTGGCGCGGAAACGGTGGCGTCCTACCGCGTCATTGCGGATCACCTGCGCTCGTCCTCCTTCCTGGTGGCCGACGGCGTGCTGCCGTCGAACGAAGGCCGCGGCTATGTGCTGCGCCGCATCATGCGCCGCGCCATGCGCCATGCGCAGTTGCTCGGCGCCCGCGATCCGCTGATGTGGAAGCTGGTGCCGGCGCTGGTGCGCGAGATGGGCCAGGCCTATCCCGAGCTGGTGCGCGGCGAAGAGATGATTACCGAAACCCTGAAACTCGAGGAAACCCGCTTCCGCAAGACGCTGGTGCGCGGCCTTGGCCTGCTGTCGGAGGCGACGGAAAAGCTCCATGCCGGCGACATGCTGGACGGCGAGACTGCGTTCAAACTTTATGACACCTATGGCTTCCCGCTCGACCTGACGCAGGACGCGCTGCGGCAGCGCAACATCTCGGTCGATCTTGCCGGCTTCACCGACGCGATGGAACGGCAGAGGACCGAGGCGCGCGCTCACTGGGCAGGCTCCGGCGAGGCCGCGACCGAGACGGTCTGGTTCCCGATCCGCGAGAAGACCGGCGCCACCGAATTCCTCGGCTATGAGACAGAGCAAGCGGAAGGTCTCGTCCAGGCGCTGGTCAGGGAAGGCAAGACCGTGGACAGCGCCGGCAAGGGTGAAGCTGTTGCCGTGGTTGTCAACCAGACGCCGTTCTATGCCGAATCCGGCGGCCAGATGGGCGACACCGGCGTCATTTCGGGCGAGGGGTTCTCGATGGAGGTCTCCGACACGCAGAAGAAGGCGGATGGGCTGTTCGTGCATATCGGCAAGGTGATTAACGGCACGGTCAAGACGGGCGCCGCCGTCGAGCTGAAGGTCGACCATAACAGGCGCTCCAGGTTGCGCGCGAACCATTCGGCGACGCATCTCATCCATGAGGCGTTGCGCGAAGTGCTGGGCACCCATGTCGCCCAGAAGGGCTCGTTGGTCGCGCCCGAGCGGCTGCGCTTCGACATCTCGCACAACAAGCCGATCTCGGCCGAGGAACTCGAAGAAGTCGAGCGCATGGCCAACGAGATCGTCGTTAAGAACAGCCCGGTGACCACGCGGCTGATGTCGGTCGACGACGCCATTGCCGAGGGCGCCATGGCGCTGTTCGGCGAGAAGTACGGCGACGAGGTGCGCGTCGTGTCGATGGGCACTGGACTGCATGGCGCCAAGGCCAACCGGCCCTATTCGGTCGAGCTTTGCGGCGGCACCCATGTCAGGGCGACCGGCGATATCGGCCTTGTGCGCATCGTCTCGGACAGCGCGGTCGCCGCCGGTGTGCGCCGGATAGAGGCGCTGACCGGCGAAGCCGCGCGTAAGCATCTCGACGAGCAGGATCGGCGCCTTAAGACGGCTGCGGCGACCCTGAAGATTTCACCGGCCGACGTGCCGGCGCGTGTCGAGGCTTTGCTCGAAGAGCGCAAGAAGCTCGAGAAGGAACTGACCGAAGCGCGCAAGAAACTGGCGCTGGGCGGTGCGGGGGCTGGTGCGCCAGCTGAAAACGAAGTGGTGGCGGGCGTCGGCTTCCTCGGCAAGGCGGTCTCCGGTGTTTCGCCGAAGGATCTGAAGCCGCTGGCCGATGCCGGCAAGACCTCGCTCGGCTCCGGCGTCGTCGTCTTTGTCGGCGCCAGCGAGGACAACAAGGCGAGCGTCGTCGTCGCCGTGACCGATGACCTCGTCGGCCGCTTCAGCGCCGTAGACCTGGTGCGCGTGGCGTCCGCCGCATTAGGTGGGCAGGGCGGCGGCGGCCGGCCCGACATGGCACAGGCCGGCGGTCCGGATGCGTCGAAGGCCAATGACGCGATCGCGGCGGTGAGGGCGGCGCTCGAAGCAGCATGAAAGTCCGATGAACGTCCTCGTTCTAGGCGGCTATGGACTGATCGGAGAGGCCGTCCTTGAACGGTTGCTTCAAGATGGCCACCACCTACTCGGCCTGGGCCGCGATATCGGACAGGCGCGGCGCCGCAGACCCCGCGTCCAGTGGATCGCGGCGGATATGTCGCGACTGCTCTCAGCGGCCGACTGGATTCCCCTGCTTGCCGGCGTGGAAGTGGTGGTGAACGCCGCAGGCGCTTTGCAGGATGGTCCTCGTGATCAGCTGGATGCGATCCACCGGCGTTCGGTCGCCGCGCTCATCGCCGCCTGTGAACAGGTGGGTGTGAACCAATTGGTGCAGATTTCCGCGATTGGCGCAGACCTCGCTTCCGACAGCGCCTTCTTCCGGACCAAGGCGGAAGGTGACCGCGCCGTCGCTTCGTCGTCTCTGAACTGGACGATCCTGCGGCCCGGTCTTGTCATCGCTCCCGCTGCCTATGGCGGGACGGCTTTGTTGCGGGCGCTTGCCGCAGCTCCAGCGGTTGTGCCCGCGGTGCTGGTGGATCGGCTGATCCAGACCGTGTCGGTCACGGATGTCGCCGAGGCGGTATCGCGTGCGGTCGCCGGACGTCTGGCGCGCGGGCAGATTATCGATCTGGTCGAGCAACGGGCCAGGCCTCTTGCCGACGTCCTGCTTGAGTTTCGTGCTTGGCTCGGCCTGCCCAAGGCGCCGGTCGTGACGGTGCCGGCAATCGTCGGGAGGCTCGCCAGCGGCATCGCCGATGGACTTGGCGCTCTCGGGTGGCGGTCTCCCTTGCGCAGTGCGGCACTTGCCGCGCTGAAGCAAGGCGTTACCGGCAACGCCAAGGCCTGGACCGAAATTACCGGCCGTCCGCCGCAGCCGCTGGAAGCTACGCTGGCGGCGATGCCGGCGCATGTTCAGGAGCGGTGGTTTGCGCGCCTGTGGCTGCTGAAACCGGTGGTGTTTGCCGTCCTATCGATGTTCTGGTTGGCCTCCGGCATCGTCGGCTTCATCAGACAGGATGCAGCTGCGGACATTCTGGCATCGCGCGGCCTGTCGCCCGCTCTTGCGCTCTGGATGGTTCTCGCCGGGAGCGTCGCCGACATCCTGGTCGGCGCCGCCGTTTTGGTACGTTGGCTGGCTCGGGCGGGGCTGATGGCGATGATTGCCATCACCTTGGTTTATCTTGGCGCAGCGACCGTGCTTGCTCCCGATATCTGGCTCGATCCGCTCGGACCGTTGGTCAAGACCGTACCCGCGCTCTGCCTCGTCCTGGTGGCGCTGGCGATCCTGGAAGAGCGATGAACCTCTGGGCCGACATTCTGCGCTGGGTGCATGTCATCGGTGCAACGGTGCTGTTCGGCACCGGCGCTGGAATTGCCTTCTTCATGCTCATGGCGCAGCGTACCGGCCGGCCCGAGATCGTCGCCCATGTCGCAGGCACCGTCGTCATCGCCGATGCCATCTTCACCGCCACGGCTGTTGTGGTCCAGCCAATCACCGGCGCGTTTCTAGCCCGTGAGATCGGGTGGCCGCTGTCGCAGGGCTGGATCGTGCTTTCGTTGCTGCTTTATGTCGCCACCGGCGCGTTCTGGCTGCCGGTTGTCTGGATACAGATGCGCATACGTGATCTGGCTCGGCAGGCAGCACGTGAAAACGCGCCGTTGCCGGACGAGGAAAAGCGCCTCTTCCGCACCTGGTTCGTCTGCGGTTTTCCAGCCTTTGCCGCGGTGCTTGCAATCCTCTGGCTGATGGTGACCCGGCCCGAGATCAGATTGTAGCCTACCTCTCCTGAGCGTGGCCTCCAAGCTTGGTGCTAACCGACCTTCTCGGTTTTGGCAAAGCTCGGGCGAGCGGCGATGCGCGTATACCAGTCGCTTATGTCAGCAAACCGCGCCAGCAGCTCGCGCCCGTCGGCAACCTTGACGAAATAGCCGATAATCGGCGCCCCGTGCAGATCGGCCAGCGTCAGCTGGTCGCCAAGTAGCCATGGTCCTTCGGCTTTCAGCGATGTCAGCACCTTGAGCACCGTCTCCGCCCGGCGCAGGCCGTCGGCGATCAAGTTCTCATCGGGCACCGCCTTTTCCAGCCGTTCGACCGCCACATCCCAGACCATGGCCCGATAGGCATAAGCGTCAAGCATGCCGATGATCTGGCCGATCCTGGCGCGGCCGCGCGCGTCGGCAGCCTGCAACGCCGGACCGTCGAACGCCTCGTCGACATAGCGCGTGATCGCACTGGTCTCGAAGAGCCGGAACCCATCGTGCTCGAAAGCCGGGATGCGGCCGAACGGATGGTGTTCGAGATACCACGCCGGAATGCCGTCAGCGGCAAAGATGTCGAGCGGCACAAGCTCGTAGTCGACGGCTTTCTCTTCCAGCGCCATCCGCGCGATGCGTACGTAAACGCTGTAATCCGCGCCGTAGAGAACCGGTTTGGTCACGCTGCCAGCCCTTCGCTTTTGCTCTCGTTGGCTCAAAAAGCGAAGGCTCCTTTCGGAGCCTTCGGCATGCCGAAATCGGGGTTTACGCCATCGCCTTCTGCAAATTCTCGTCGATCTTGTCGAGGAAACCGGTGGTCGAGAGCCAGGGCTGGTCGGGGCCGATCAGCAGCGACAGGTCCTTGGTCATGAAACCGGACTCGACAGTCTGGATGCAGACCTTTTCCAGCGTCTCGGCAAAACGCTTCAGTTCGGCGTTGTCGTCGAGCTTGGCGCGGTGGGCGAGACCGCGCGTCCAGGCGAAGATCGAAGCGATCGAGTTGGTCGAGGTCTCCTCGCCCTTCTGGTGCTGGCGATAGTGGCGTGTGACGGTGCCGTGCGCGGCTTCCGCTTCGACCGTCTTGCCGTCCGGCGTCATCAGCACCGAGGTCATCAGGCCGAGCGAGCCGAAACCCTGCGCCACCGTGTCGGACTGCACGTCGCCGTCATAATTCTTGCAGGCCCAGACATAGCCGCCAGACCATTTCAGGCTCGAGGCCACCATGTCGTCGATCAGGCGGTGTTCGTACCATAGCTTCTTCGCCTTGAACTCGGCCTCGAATTCGGCTTCGTAGACCTCCTGGAAGATGTCCTTGAAGCGCCCGTCATAGGCCTTCAGGATGGTGTTCTTGGTCGACAGATAGACCGGGTAGTTGCGCAGCAGGCCGTAATTCAACGAGGCGCGGGCGAACTCGCGGATCGACTCGTCGAGATTGTACATGGCCATGGCGACGCCGGCGCCGGGCGCGTCGAACACATCGTGTTCGATCACCTGACCATCCTCGCCGACGAACTTGATCGTCAGCTTGCCCTTGCCGGGAAAGCGGAAATCGGTGGCGCGGTACTGGTCGCCGAAAGCGTGACGGCCGACGATGATCGGCTTGGTCCAGCCGGGCACCAGGCGCGGCACGTTCTTCATGATGATCGGCTCGCGGAAGATGGTGCCGCCGAGGATGTTGCGGATGGTGCCGTTCGGCGACTTCCACATCTTCTTCAGCTTGAATTCCTCGACGCGCTGCTCGTCGGGGGTGATGGTCGCGCATTTCACGCCGACGCCGTATTTCTTGATGGCATTGGCCGAATCGATGGTCACCTGGTCGTTGGTGGCGTCGCGGTGTTCGATGCCGAGGTCGTAATATTCGAGCTTGAGGTCGAGATAAGGGTGGATCAGCTTGTCCTTGATGAACTGCCAGATGATGCGGGTCATCTCGTCGCCGTCGAGTTCGACGACCGGGTTCGCCACCTTGATCTTCGCCATGGAAAGAATGCCTCATTGCTGGGAATGGACGGCCTTGCCAGCATGGCATTCGGCCGGGGGATGCCGCCCGTATATCAAAGCGCTTTTGGCCGCGCAAACGGCGATCGGTCACGAATTGGAGCCTGGACGGTCGCCATTTGCGAATGCTTCATTTTCGCGGCCGAATATGGCAGGGGACGCTGAAATGCCGCAAACAGCAGTTCATTGACAATCATGCCCGTCACCAAAGATCCCGATAACGCTTCAGCCGCCGGTCCGGCGATCATCCTCGTCGAGCCGCAACTCGGCGAGAACATCGGCATGGTCGCCCGCGCCATGGCCAATTTCGGCTTGGTCGAACTGCGCCTGGTCAATCCACGCGACGGCTGGCCGAGCGAGAAGGCGCGCGCCGCCGCCAGCCGCGCCGACCATGTCATCGACGCCGTCACCGTGTTCGACGATCTGGCCTCGGCGCTTGCCGACCTGAACTTTGTTTTCGCGACCACGGCCAGGCAGCGCGATGGCTTCAAAGCCGTGCGCGGGCCGGTGGAGGCGGGCAGGGTGCTGCGGGCCCGTCACGGAATGGGGCAGCGCACCGGCATCCTGTTCGGCCGCGAGCGCTTCGGCCTCTACAATGACGAGGTTGGGCTCGCCGACGAGATCGTCACCTTTCCGGTGGATCCTGATTTCTCCTCGCTCAACATCGCCCAGGCGGCCTTGCTGATGTCCTACGAGTGGATGAAGTCCGGCCTGGAAGACGAGACCAAAACCAACTTTGCCGGCCCGGACATGAAGCCGGCGAGCAAGGAAGAACTGCACGGCCTGTTCGCCTATCTCGAAGGTGCGTTGGAGGCGCGCGGCTATTTCCGCCCCGCACCGAAGAAGCCGAAGATGGTCGACAATCTGCGCGCCGTGCTGACGCGGGCCGGCTTTGCCGAGCCGGAACTGAAAGTGCTGCGTGGTATCATTTCCTCCCTCGACAGGTTTTCGCCGGCCATGCCGCGCGGCGACGGCTCTCCGGGCGATGATCCGAGACGATTGCCGGCCGCCGCCGCGCGTGCGCGCAAGGCGGAGGTTGATCGCCCGGCGCCCAATGGCGACGACAACGACGCGCCGCCGCTGGGTGGCAAGGGAACCGACAATGACTGACCGGCCGATCCTGATGTTCGATTCCGGCGTTGGTGGGCTGACAGTGCTGCGCGAGGCGCGCGTCCTGATGCCGGACCGGCGCTTCATCTATGTCGCGGACGATGCGGCCTTTCCTTTCGGTGCCTGGGAAGAGCCGGCGCTGCGGACCCACATACTCAATCTCTTCGCCAAGCTGCTCGACCGCTTTGCGCCGGCAATTTCCGTCATCGCCTGCAACACCGCCTCGACGCTGGTGATCGATGCGCTACGCGACAGATTTCCTGACCATCCCTTTGTCGGCACCGTGCCGGCGGTCAAGCCGGCGGCCGAGCGCACGCGTTCGGGCTTGGTCTCGGTGCTGGCGACGCCGGGCACCGTGAAGCGGCAATACACACGCGACCTGATCAGCAAATGGGCGCAGAAATGCCATGTTCGCCTGGTCGGCAGCGACAGGCTGGCGGGGCTTGCCGAAGTCTATATGCGCGAGGGCTTTGTCGACGAGGAGGCCGTACGCGCCGAGATCGCGCCCTGCTTCATGGAACATGACGGTCTCAGGACCGACATCGTGGTGCTGGCCTGCACACACTACCCCTTTCTGGTCAACCGCATGCGCAAGACCGCGCCCTGGCCGGTCGACTGGATCGATCCGGCCGAAGCGATTGCCCGGCGAGCCCTTTCGCTGTTGCCGCCTCTCGATGGATCGCCGCCGCAAGGCGAGCCCGATATCGCAGTATTCACCTCCGGCAAGGCGGATTTCGCCGTCAGCCGGCTGATGCAGGGCTTTGGATTATCCGTCCGCCACTAGAGCAATTCCAGGAAAAGTGCGTGGCGGTTTTCCGTTCGGGATTGCGTAAAAACAAAGGGCTAGAGCGGGTCAACTGAACGCGCACGCCGTGGTCGACGAAGTCGGTGACAGCGGCTTTGAACGTTTCCCCCTCGCGTCCCTTCAGCATTACCGCCTCCGCAAGATCGATGGCCGCATGGTTGATCTGCGAAGCGCGGCTATCCGCGCGTCCCATCACCTTCGGCAATCTGGCGAACGCATCAATGACGGCCTGCGGCACGGGCTGGCCGTTTGCGATGGCCAGTGCGCAGCGCACGACATGGCGATCGGCCAATCGCCTGAGTGGCGCGGTTGCATGGGCATAGGTTGCGGCCATTGCCTCATGCCAGGGGACAATGCCCTCCTGGTAGGGCTGGTATGACGCGCCGGGGCTAGCATGTCGGATTTCCAGCATTAGCGCCGCCTGTTGCGGATCGCTGGGATCGAGGGTTTGCTGATAGTCCCGCAAGCTGGTGGAGTCTGGCCAAGACAGGCCGAGGGCCTGTGCGGCGTTGCGCAGTCTTTTCACCTTGAAGGCGTCCGGCTCCGACATCACCCGGAACAACCCGGTATGGTGCGCAAGCATGGCGTCGGCAATCGCCATGTTGGTCGCCAGCGAAAGCGCGGCATTGTCTTGTTCGGATTGGAGCAGAGGTCTGAATGAAAGCCGGAATGTGCCGTCTGCCAGCCTTTCAACCTCTTGCTCGGGAGGGTCGACGCGCGAAGCGCCACGACGCTTCTCGTTCATCGCCATGCGCCGCGCCAGCTCGGCGAAGCCGAACGGGAGATCGGAAGACTGCACACTTTCATAGGCGAGCTTAGCGCGGCTTTGAATGATCGACCGCTCCGCGCCGTCCAATGCCGCCGCGCCATCCTCGGCAACCCGAACGGTGAAGACGACCGCTGGGCGTGGTCCATCCGACAGCAGACTCGCCGCCCCCTCGGCAATTATCGGCGGGTAGAGTCCGGCCTTGCCGTCCGGCAAGTACAGCGTCTCGCCCCGCGTCCAGGCTTCGAGATCTATTGCGTCGCCGTCCGCGACGAACCAAGCCACGTCGGCAATGGCATACTGCAGCAGAAGATCACTGCCGCTCACCTCGATCGAGAACGCCTGGTCAAGATCGGTGGAGGCAGCCGGATCGAGCGTGACGAACGGCATCGCCGTTCGATCGGCATGCTGGTTCGGCACACGCCTGGCCGCCGCCTGCGCCGCTGCCAATACGTCAGCCGGAAACCCGTCAGGCACGTGGAGTTCGTCGCGGATTTTCGCCAGGCCGGTGGAAAGAGCTTGAGGGGGATCTGTCAGAGACTTCATCCAGCCGTCCTACACCGGAGCTTTGGACACGGGAAGGCCGCCAGGAAAATTGCCAAAGCCGGCCGGCTGCCGGCCTGGCAGCAGCGGATGTGGAACCGGGCCGCTGCTGCTGGAACTAAGGCCGGAGGCTCGGCGTTTTCTCCTGACAGCAAAGGAGAACGGCCATGCCAGCCACCTCGAAAGCCCAACAGAAAGCCGCCGGAGCCGCACTCTCCGCCAAGCGCGGCGAGACGAAAAAGAGCGAACTCAAGGGCGCTTCCAAGGGAATGTACGATTCCATGAGCGAGAAGCAGCTCGAGGAGTTCGCCGAGACGAAGCGCAAGGGACTTCCCGAGAAGAAATCGAAAGACTGAAATCCTGTCGGCTGCGTTTGAAGACGTAGCGCCGAACAAACGAAAGCCCGCAGCGCAACTGCGGGCTTCATATCAGAGGCTGAAATTCCCGCCTAGATTACCAACGGTGGCAGCGCCGCACTCTTTCGACGATCACCCGGCGGTGACCATGCCGCCACACCACCCTCTTTTTCACGATGACGCGGCAGACCTGTTTATGCCCGTGCCAGTGGCGGGCCATTGCCGGTTCCGGCGCCACCGCCATCGAACCTGCAAGTACCGCGGCGCCTGCCAGGGTAAGGAATAACTTCTTCATAAGAATTGCGCTCCTCTCGCTCCAGTCCCTTCCTGGTGCCGTTGGCGCAACAACCTCCCGCCACATCCGGCACTGCATCAACGCGCGAAACGCTATATCGTTGTTTTGCCCGGCACCAGTCATAAGCTTGACACCGGTTAAATCTCGGTTTAACCAGCCGCCAACGCCGGGCAGCGATGTCCGGTGTTTGTTTTGTATACGCAAGATCAGTTACCCCGGTTGTCTCTGGTCTTGTTTGAACTGACGTGTCCCGTGGGTTTTCCGCCGCGTTGCGTGGGAAAACCCTGTCAGGTCTCGAAAACGGAGGCCAGAGGAGGGCGCGTTTCCTTCACCCGGACCATGAGGTGCCGGGTGTGTTGTTTTGAAAAGGGAATGCGATGAGCAAGCGCGAATCCGCGAAATACAAGATCGACCGCCGTCTTGGCGAAAATATCTGGGGCCGCCCGAAGTCCCCGGTCAACAAGCGTGAATACGGCCCCGGCCAGCATGGCCAGCGCCGCAAGGGCAAGCTTTCCGATTTCGGCCTGCAACTGCGCGCCAAGCAGAAGCTGAAGGGTCACTATGGCGACGTTTCGGAAAAGCAGTTCCGCAAGGTCTACGAAGAGGCCGACCGCCGCAAGGGCGACACTTCGGAGAACCTGATCGGCCTGCTCGAGTCGCGTCTCGACGCGGTCGTCTACCGCGCCAAGTTCGTGCCGACCATTTTTGCCGCCCGTCAGTTCGTCAACCATGGCCACATCAACGTCAACGGCAAGCGCGTCAACATCGGCTCGTATCGCTGCAAGCCGGGCGACGTCGTCGAAGTGCGCGAGAAGTCGAAGCAACTGGTGATCGTTCTGGAATCGGTCGCACTCGCCGAGCGCGATGTGCCTGATTACATCGAGGTCGATCATAACAAGATGGTCGCGACCTTCGGGCGTATCCCGGGCCTGTCGGACGTTCCGTTCGCCGTCCAGATGGAGCCGAACCTGGTCGTCGAATTCTACTCGCGCTAAGCGAACATCTTTTGCCATACCATCGAAAGGCCGCCCCTCGAGGCGGCCTTTTTGTTCGCGCATTCGCTTTGGCGTTTCGATTTTCCAACCGATGCGCTAATCCGGGCGAAAGTCACATCCGGGGCCGCCGCGCCATGAACATGCAGCCAGACATCGAGACGCTTGAACCGATCGCCGAGGGCGGCTCCCATCCGTTGTTCGCCGATGTGCCGTCCTCGGTCGAATTCAACAAATTGCGCAAGCGGCTGCTGCGGCTGACCCGCCAGGCGATCGAGGATTTCTCGATGGTCAAGCCGGGCCAGCGCTGGCTGGTTGCACTGTCGGGCGGCAAGGATTCCTACGGTCTGCTCGCAATGCTGCTCGATCTCAAATGGCGTGGCCTGCTGCCGGTCGAACTGCTGGCCTGCAATCTCGACCAGGGCCAGCCGAATTTTCCCAAGCACATCCTGCCCGATTATCTCGACGCCAACGGTATCGCGCACCGCATCGAATACCGGGACACCTATTCAGTCGTCACCGATAAGCTGCCGCAAGGCAGCACCTATTGCTCGCTCTGCTCGCGGCTGCGGCGCGGTCATCTCTACCGCATCGCACGCGAGGAGGGATGCTCGGCGCTGGTGCTCGGCCATCACCGAGAGGACATCCTCGAAACCTTCTTCATGAACCTGTTCCATGGCGGCCGGCTTGCCGCCATGCCGCCAAAACTGCTCAACGACGAAGGCGACGTCATGGTGCTGCGGCCGCTGAGCTATTGCGCCGAAGCAGATCTCGAGAAATTCGCAGCGGCGATGCGGTTTCCGATCATTCCCTGTGACCTCTGCGGCAGCCAGGAAGGCCTCCAGCGCAATGCCATGAAGGCGATGCTGGAGGATATAGAAAGACGCATGCCTGGGCGCAAGGACACGATGATCCGCGCGCTGTCCAACACCAGGCCGTCGCATCTCCTTGACAGGAACCTTTTCGATTTCGCCGCTCTGAACCAAACCCTCATCACAGGACAAGACGCTTCCGATGACATTTGATGATAACGCGATCGACTGGCTGGCCAGCTTGCTGGCCGAGGCGGCCGACATCGAAATCATGCCCCGCTTTCGCCGGCTGGGCGACGGCGACATCAGACAGAAGACCTCGGCAGCCGATCTGGTGACGGAAGCGGACGTGAATGCGGAGCGGCTCATCACGGCCCGGCTGCGCAGCCATTACCCCTCCGCCATGGTTGTCGGCGAGGAAGCCTGTTCCGACAATCCGGCGCTGCTTGATGGCCTGGGAGAAGCCGACCTGGCTTTCGTCATCGACCCGGTCGACGGCACGTTCAACTTCGCATCCGGCGTGCCGCTGTTCGGCGTGATGCTTGGCGTCGTCGTCAAGGGCGAGACGGTCGCCGGCATCATCCACGATCCCGTCGGCAAGGACTGGCTGATCGGCGCCAGGGGCTCCGGCAGCCACATCCGCCACGCACACGGCGCGCTGGAGAAAGTGCGGGTTGCCGCGCCCGCGCCGATTTCACAGATGACAGGCGCGGTCTCCTGGCAGTACATGGCGGAGCCCGAGCGCACGCGGCTGGCCTGCAACCAGACCAAGACGCTGTCGCAATTCAACTATCGCTGCGCCGCGCATGAATACCGCTTGCTGGCAAGCGGCCATGGCCATTTCGTCGTCTACAACAAGCTGATGCCCTGGGATCATCTCGCCGGCGTGCTGATCCACGCAGAAGCCGGTGGCCATGCCGCGCGTTTCGACGGCAGCGCCTATCTGCCGGCGCATGTCGGTGGCGGCTTGCTGGTCGCGCCGGACAAGGAAAGCTGGCAGGAGCTGCGCCGCGAGCTCTGGGCGGAGTAGGATCGACCGGGTTGTGCGACCGAAGGATAGATGCGATCTCATGCCAATCGAGAGGGTTCCGTAGATGAAGTCTCGGTCCACGATTGTCGTAGCGGCCCTCGCCATCATCTTGGTTGTCGGCTCCAACCAGGCGAGATCGCAGCAGCGCCCATGCCGCAGTCCCGATCCTGTTGATACGATAAAGGAGATGTCCGCCGCGATCTTCGCTTGTTGGCAGCCGCCGCCTGGAACAGCAGGCATGTCCCTGACGTTGCGGTTTTCGCTTCGCCGAAACGGTACGCTGATTGGCAAACCTCGCGCCACCTATTCCAAACTGGGAAGCGACGACGCGCTCAGCCGCGCTTTCGTCGCTTCCATTCTCGAGGCTCTCGACAAGGCCTTGCCGTTGCCCGTTTCAGACAGCATGGGCGAGGCAATCGCAGGACGTATGCTTGCTCCTCGCTTTACGGCAGCCCTTGTAGGCTCATCCTGATGCACCTCGCTCGAGAGCGTGTCGCCCGCCCAGAGCGTGCCGTGGTTGGGGCAACGACACGCGCAAAACGACAATTCAATGCAGATCGGTGACGTGCCCTGAAACGGGTGGGTTGTGTGGCTGGAACATCTTGCCGCGCTCGGCAACAAAAATCATCAGCAGCGCCGCGACCGAGACGCCGCAGAAGCCCGCCGCAAGCGGCGTCACCGTGCCGTTGAAGGCTTGGCCGATCAGCGTGCCGAGAATGCCGCCAAGAAAAGTCTGCATGAAACCCAGGATTGATGACGCCGTGCCGGCCAATTGACCGAGCGGCTCCATGGCCAGGGCGTTGAAATTGGCTCCAAGCGCACCAAAGGGCAGCATGGCGCCGGCAAAGAAGGTGATGAACAGCCAAAGCGGCATCTTCGTTTCCAGCGAAACGACCAGCCACGCCAGGCTGATGACCAGAAACAGCAGCAGCGCGCTCTGCGACAGGCGGCGCATGCCGATACGGCCGACAAGGCGCGAGTTAAGGTAGTTGGAGAAGGCGAGCACGCCGGCGACCCCGGCGAAGATCACCGGAAACATTTCGCCGACGTTGAAGACGTTGACGTAGATCTGCTGCGCCGAGGCGATGAAGCCGAACATGGCGCCGAAAATGAAAGTGCTGGCAAAGGCGTAGCAGAGCGCGATGCGGTTGGTGAGCACGATGCGGAAGCCGCCGAGGATGGAGGAGGCCGTCAATGGCCGGCGATATTCAGGATGCAGCGTCTCGGGCAGACGCAGCAGCGACCATGCCGAGACGATCAGGGCACCAATAGCCATGGTGACGAAGATCCAATGCCAGGTCGCGAACAGCATGATGAACTGACCGATGCCGGGAGCAATGACCGGTATCGCCATGAACACCATGAAGATCAGCGACATCACTTCGGCCATGCGGCGGCCATCGAATGTGTCGCGTACGATCGAGACCGCGATGACGCGCGTCGCCGCCGCGCCAATACCCTGCACGGCGCGGCAAAGCAGAAGGGTTTCAAAACTTGGTGCAATGGCGGCCGCGGCGGCCGCCGCCACGTAGATGATCAGGCCGGCGACAAGTGGCGAGCGGCGCCCGTAACGGTCCGAGATCGGGCCGAAGAAGAGCTGGCCGCCGCCAAAGCCCAGAATATAGGCGGTGACGACATATTGCCGGTGGTTTTCATTCTCGACGCCGAGCGAGGCGCCGATCTGTTGCAGCGCCGGCAGCATGATGTCGATGGCCAGTGAATTGAGCGCCATCAGAGCCGCGCACAGCGCAATGAACTCCCAGCGCGGGATGGGCAAAATGGTTGCCCGTTGCGGCGCTTCTTTCTGCTGGTCCACGGCAAGTCCGATCTCTCAAACGAAAACGCGCCGGCGGGCCGGCGCATTGGCTCGTCTTGGTCCTAGCGTCAGGACATAAAAAATTGCGGCGGTGGGGTCGCCCGGATGCTCAGTGCAGTCGTTATGACATGCCCGAAACCGAAATCAGGCGGCGCCTTTGACGCTGACGCCCTTTTCGACCAGGAAGTCCTGCAACTCGCCGGCCTGGAACATCTCGCGCACGATGTCGCAACCGCCGACGAACTCGCCCTTGACGTAGAGCTGAGGGATGGTCGGCCAGTTGGAATAATCCTTGATGCCCTGGCGCAGTTCGGCTGAGTCCAGCACGTTCACGCCTTTGTAGTCGGCGCCGATATAGTCGAGGATCTGCACGACCTGACCGGAGAATCCGCACTGCGGAAAACCGGGCGTGCCCTTCATGAAAAGGACAACGTCGTTGCCCTTCACTTCATTGTCGATGTAGTCGTTGATACCGCTCATGGAAAATCCTTTCCCGCCTGTGGGAGTCAGGCTCGAAACATGTCCTTCAAATAAACCCATAGGTTGCCCGAAACAAGACATTAGCCGCGCCGGGGCCGAAATGGCGCAAAGGATGGGCCGTTTTGGGCCAAGCGGGTATCGAGTTGGTTGATCCTCAGTCGGGAACGCTGGTCTGCAGCGCAAGTGCGTGCAGCACGCCGCCCATATTGCCCTTCAGCGCGTCATAGACCATCTGGTGCTGCTGGACGCGGCTCTTGCCGCGAAAGCTCTCGGCCACGACTTCGGCGGCGTAATGGTCGCCATCGCCGGCGAGGTCTCGGATCGTCACGCGGGCGTCCGGAATGCCGTCCTTGATCAGTTTTTCGATGTCGCGGGCGTCCATTGCCATTGCAGAATTTCCTGTTTCGAGCGGGCGGCGACGTGGCTGCCCATGCGATGAGAGTCGGGGTAAACCTAAAGCCTTTCCAGCCGGGATTGAAGCCGTTCCGTCCACCATCGGAGCGATTGTCGGCTACAAGGCATTCTCATCGTGATGGATCGCATCGTCTGTGGGCTCGTCTTCGCGCATCGAGAAGGCGCGGCCAAGGCTGAAGACCAGCACATAGAGTGGAAGATTGACCGCCAAATTAGCGATCGGCAGGTAGCTGGTCATCCGCCAGGCGGGCGAGAAAAACGGTTGGCCGTAGCCATCGCAGACAAGCGAAGAGCCATATTCCCACAATGCCCCCAGCACGGCCGCTAGGGCGAAAAGCTTGATGCAGATGACGACCTGACCTGTTCGCGTGTTGTCTGGCAGAAGCCGGGTCCAAAGCAGCAGACAGATGATCGGAACCGCGTAGATGAGGTTCTGCAGCACCAGCATCGGAAGCGCGCCATTGGCCGCCGCGAGGAACTCGGCGCGCGTTTCCAGTCTGGGACAAACCTCGCTCGAGGTCGTCGACAGCAGGAAGAAGACGAACGGTCCGAGGAACCAGAAGAAGAACAGCGACGGCCAGAAGACGACTGCGAGCAGCGCCCGGGCGGCCAGTCTCGTCAACTGGCCTGGTCCATGAAGCGCGGGAACCAGCCTTCATGCGCGGCGGTCAAGTCGCTGACCGGGATCGCCCTGGCGTCACCGAGTTTCAGCGCGGCGCCGCCGGTCGAGCCGATCCAGGGCGCGAAGATGCCGAGTTCGCCCTGCTGCTTGCGGATGGCGTCCCATTCGTCGCCATGCGGGTCGATCGACAGCGTCAAGAGATAGCGGCCCTGATCCTCGCCGAACCAGACCGGGATCGGATCGGTGCCGACCAGTCCGGGAACGGTCGCGCCGATGCCCGACGCCATCGCCATTTCGGCCAAGGCGACCGCAATGCCGCCGTCCGAAACATCATGCGCCGCCGTGACGGTACCGGACGCGATCAGCGAACGCACATGGTCGCCGACGCGCTTCTCGTGCTCGAGGTCGACCGGCGGCGGCGGGCCGTCGGTGCGGCCATGGATGTCTCTGAAATAGACGGACTGGCCAAGATGCGTGCCCCAGGAGGCGGGAGCACCGACCAGCAGAATCATCTGGCCCTCGGCCGCGAAGCCGATCCGTACCATCTTAGACCAGTCGGCGATCAGTCCGACGCCGCCGATGGTCGGCGTCGGCAGGATGCCTCGGCCGTTGGTCTCATTGTAGAGCGAGACATTGCCCGACACGATCGGGAAGCCAAGCGCGCGGCAGGCATCGCCGATGCCTTTCACCGAGCCGACCAGCTGGCCCATGATCTCGGGCCGTTCCGGGTTGCCGAAATTGAGGTTGTCGGTGGCGGCTAGCGGCAACGCGCCGGTGGCGGTCAGGTTGCGCCAGCATTCGGCCACGGCCTGCTTGCCGCCCTCATAGGGATCGGCTTCGCAATAGCGCGGCGTCACGTCGGAGGAAAAGGCGAGCGCCTTGGTCGGATGGCCCTCGACGCGGACCACGCCGGCATCGCCGCCGGGAAGCTGCAGCGAATTGCCCTGGATCAGCGTGTCGTATTGCTCCCAGACCCAGCGACGCGACGAAAGATCCGGTCCGCCAAGCAGTTTCAGCAGTGCATCGGCGACATCGGCCTGCGGAATATCGTTGGCGGCAAGCGGCGCCGGCTTCCTGGGTTCGATCCAGGGGCGGTCGTATTCGGGTGCCTTGTCGCCGAGATCCTTGATCGGCAGGTCGGCGACCTGATCCCCCTGATGCAACACACGGAAACGCAGATCGTCGGTGGTCTTGCCGACAATGGCGAAGTCGAGGCCCCATTTGTGGAAGATCGCCTCGGCTTCCTTTTCCTTTTCGGGACGTAGCACCATCAGCATGCGCTCCTGGCTTTCTGACAGCATCATCTCGTAGGCGCTCATGCGCTCTTCGCGCACCGGCACCTTGTCGAGGTCGAGCTCGATGCCAAGGTCGCCCTTGGCACCCATCTCGACCGCCGAACAGGTAAGCCCTGCGGCACCCATGTCCTGGATGGCGATGACGGCGCCGGAGGCCATCAGCTCGAGGCAGGCCTCCAGCAGGCATTTTTCGGTGAAGGGGTCGCCGACCTGCACGGTCGGGCGCTTCTCGTCGATCTTGTCGTCGAATTCCGCCGAGGCCATGGTGGCGCCGCCGACGCCGTCGCGGCCGGTCTTGGCGCCGAGATAGACAACCGGCAGGCCGACGCCCTTGGCTTCCGACAGGAAGATGGCGTTGGTCTTGGCAAGGCCGGCCGCGAAGGCGTTGACCAGGATGTTGCCGTTGTAGCGGGCATCGAAATTGACCTCGCCGCCGACCGTCGGCACGCCAAAGGAGTTGCCATAGCCACCGACGCCGGAAACCACGCCGGCGACGAGATGCCTGGTCTTGGCGTGGTCGGGAGCGCCGAACCGCAACGCATTCATCGCCGCGATCGGCCGCGCCCCCATGGTAAAGACGTCGCGCAGGATGCCGCCGACGCCGGTCGCGGCTCCCTGGTAGGGCTCGATGAAAGACGGGTGGTTATGGCTTTCCATCTTGAAGACGACGCAGTCGCCGTCGCCGATGTCGACCACGCCGGCATTCTCGCCCGGTCCCTGGATGACCTGCGGCCCGGTGGTGGGCAGCGTGCGCAGCCATTTCTTGGAAGATTTGTAGGAGCAGTGCTCGTTCCACATCGCCGAGAAGATGCCGAGTTCGGTGAAGCTCGGCTCGCGCCCGACGAGATCGAGAATGCGCTGGTACTCATCGGGCTTCAGCCCATGCGCGGCAATGAGTTCTGGGGTGATCGGCACGGAATTGGAAATGGTCATGGGCGGCGATGTATGTCCATGGAGCTTGGATTTTGAGTCCCCTCTTATCGCAAGCTTTGTGGCCGATACACCCGTCGATTGGCGAAAACGCACGAAAACCCGACAAAGCCACAGGGCAGCCTGATGGCTGGCTTCCGAAGCGCTTCGCGGTTCAGGAGAAGCTGTCGTAGCCCGCGCGGCCCTCATCGAGGAGGCGCCTGATGACCGCAACGCCGTCGGCGACGTCTCCACGACGTCTCGGCTGCGAAACACCGAAACGGACGCCATGAAAGACCTGTTCCGAGCGGCCGGCCTTGAACTCGTCCTCGTCGTCGATCAGCACGCCGTGTTCCAGGCAGGCGTTCTTGAAGGTGCCGGAAAGCCAGGGGTCGGGCAGGGTGAGCCAGACAAAGGGCACCTTGTCATGTGACTTGAACGCGAAGCCGGCCAAGGTTTCGCGAACGATCGCGATGCGGGCGCTGATTTCGGCGATGCTGCGCTTGCGGATATCGCTGGCCTGTCCCGAAAGCACCAGACGGGCATTCACCTCCGCCAGCAGGAACGGCATGCCGCCGGTCATCATCTTGTGGGCGACGCGGATACGGTGGCGATAGGCGGGCGGGCAGGCGAGCCAGCCACCGCGCATGCCGGCCGCCACCGATTTCGACAGGCCGCCGGCAACGATGGTGCGTTCGGGGGCGAATTCGGCCAGCAGCGGTGTCGGATCGTCGGTCAGATTGCCGTAAAGGTCATCCTCGATCATGACGACATTGTAGTCGCGTGCAACCCGCGCCATCGCCTCGCGGCGCGCGGCCGACAGTGTCGCCAGTGTCGGATTCTGCGCGGTCGGCATCAGGAAGATCATCCTGGGATGCTTTTGTGCGCAGACGCGCTCGAAATCGTCGGGGTCGATGCCTTGGTCATCCGATGCCACCAGCGCGGTGCGCCGGCCGATCAGCCCAGCACTGCGGGATATCTGAGAATAGGTGAGGTGTTCGAAGGCGACATAGTCGCCAGGCGTTGTCAGCGCAGCGATCGCGCCCATCACCGCGGCATGGGTGCCGAGCGTCGGAACGATGGCGTCGGCGGCTGGTCGAAAGGAATTGCGCGACAGCCAGCGGACGCCGGCTTCGTACCAGCGGTCCGGAAAATCGCGCGTATAGCTCGAAATTTCGTGCGGATGATCCTGTGCGGTGCGCGACAGCACATCGGCAACATCAGCGCCCTGGCCGATATCGGGTGCCGCGGTGCTGTCGAAACGCAGCTTGTCCTTGGGCGCGTCGACATAGCGCGTGCCTTCCACGCTGACGTCGGGGGCCTCCGGCTTCACGCCGCCGGCACGCTGGCCGAGCACATAGGTTCCTCGCCCCACTTCGCCGCTCACCAGCCCGCGCTCGTGCAGCAATTGATAGGCCCGGCCGACCGTGCCGACGGTGGTGCCGATGTCATAGGCGAGGTCGCGCTGCGGCGGCAGTTTCGCGCCGGCATCGATCACGCCCCGGTCGATATCTGACTCAATGCTGTCAGCAAGGCGCTGATAAAGAGGACCGGAACCGGCAGTGAGGTCTGGAAGCCAACTTGTCATGGTGACAATTTTGTATATTGCACCGCATTGTGAGTCAATACATATCGAAAAAGCGTGCCCGAGAGGGGTACAATCGAGAAGTCTGGTTGATAAAAATGGATACAATCGCGACAATCCGTCATTCGAGACCCGAGCTATCAGACCAGGCGCTACGCCCGTCCGGCCAGCGCGGCTTTGTCGGCAGCATGGTGCGTGTGATCAGGTCATTGGCGAGATGGATCGACCATTTGCTGGAGCGCCGACGCAGTCGGCTGGCGTTGCTGGAGATGACCGACGATCAGCTCAAGGACATCGGCATCTCCCGCTGCGATGCCCACCGTGAGGCCATCAGGCCTTTCTGGGAGTAGGCTGGTCTTAGCGGACATCGTTGGTCCGCAGACGCGCGACGCCGTGATCGACGAAAACGGCGACAACGCAGATCATCAGAAACATCGCCGTGACGGCCAGCGCCGCCGTGGCGACACTGGCTGCACCGTTCTTGGCGACGTCGAGGAAGGGGTAGGGCACCTCGCCGGCAAGCGGCGCGCGCGTCAGCGCATAGGCCAGATAAGCGACGGGATAGAGCATCCACCACGAAATGTCGCGCCAACGCGTTCTGCCGTCGGCGCCTGCTATCAGCCACCACAGCACGAACAGCACGGGCGTCACGTAATGCAGCAGCACATCGCAGAGCAGAAAGAGGCCCTGCGGGTGCCATAGCCGCGCCAGGACCGTGACGTAGACGATGGAGACCAGGGTGATGGAAACAGCGACGCCTGCACGCATCCTTGGTCCAGCGAAGGCCGGCAGCCACGCATAGCCGGCCGGTGACAGCAGCGACGTGTGCACCAGCACGGCGCCAATGTTGGTCAGGATGGTGAAGAAGCTGAAATAGAACACGATGGAGCCAAGCAGGCCGCGGCCGGCTTCCATCGACGCCGGAATGGTGATGCAGAACTGCAGGACGAGCGCGATCAGGCCGAAGGCCAGACCCGCCACCTGCAGAAAGCGGCCCATGGATTAGGCAGTTGCCGCGCAGGCCGGGTTGCCGGCCTGCCAGCGGGCGATGTCGGCGCCGATGCGTGCGCCAAGCGGGTCGTTCATCAGCGGTCCGAACACGTCGACACGGCTCGAATTGCCTTGCGCCTGCACGACCAGCAAAGGCTTGCCGCCATAATGCTTGGCCGGCACCAGCAGGAAGCGCGGCGTGCCGCTGAACGAGTTCAGCTCATTGGCCATCTGATATTGCCTGAAGGCCGGGTCCTTGCTGGCGATCCAGCATTTGTGGGCCGCGATCGCCACCTGTTCCATGGCCAGCAGCGCCGCACTTTTGCCCGAGGGCACGGGCGTGCTCTTCGGGCTCGATTGGCACGATGCCAGGGCAAAGCCCGCTGCGGCAACGAAGGCGATCGTCTTGCTCTTGATCAAGCGGCACCCATCTCGAGTTCGGACAGAAAGATCTTCAGGCCGTCGGTCATCTCGCCCAATACACGCGACAATGCCGGATGCTGCAGGGCGATCTGCTCATAGGCATCGAACTTGGGATAGGCGTCGAGCAGGTCGTGGCGGCCTGTCATGGCGCGGAAGTTGTTGAAGATGAAGCGCGTCGGCGTCAGCCAGGCGTCGGCGAAGCTGATGTCGCTGCCGAGCGCGAAGGGACCTTGCGCCATGCGCGCCTCGATCGCCGCCAGCCCGTGGTGCAGGCGGGCGAATTGGGCTTCGATCTCGGCGTCGTTGCGCTTCGGCACGAAATGCAGCTCGAACAGCTTCATCGTCGGCGTCAGCACATCGAGATCGGTGATGCGGGCGAACATGCGCACCAGCGCGCGATCCTTGGAATCAGCCGGCAGCAGCGCCGGTTCAGGAAACCGTTCCTCCAGATACTCGGCGATGACGACCGATTCGACGATCGTTTCGCCCGAGCCGGTGATCAGCACCGGAATCCGGTTCATCGGCGAGATGGCGCGAAATTCTTCGGGGATTGGAAAACCCGGCGGTGGCGCGATGATCTTGACCGGCACGTCCTTGATATAGGCCAGCGCCCGCACGATCGAAGAGTAGGGCGACAACGGTCGCGAATAGAGTTTCATGACAGTCTCTCCCCAGTGACGCGGACTTTTCCATTGGAATGGCTGGAATGCCCGGCTTGTTTCAAGGCTTTCGCCTCAGTGGTTATCAGGCGGCGATGCCGAGGGCGCCTTCGAAGAGCGCGCGGCCGTCGCTGCCGCCATGGGCGGCCTCGATCAGGTTTTCAGGATGCGGCATCAGGCCAAGCACATTGCCTTGTTCGTTGATGATGCCGGCGATATCGTTGATCGAACCGTTGGGATTGGTGCCTTCGGCATAGCGGAACACCACCTGGCCTTCGCCTTCGACGCGGGCAAGCGTCTCTGTGTCGGCAAAATAGTTGCCGTCATGGTGCGCCACCGGCGAGCGAATGATCTGGCCGGGCTGATAGCGGCGCGTGAACATGGTGTTGGCGTTGGCAATCTGCAGTTTCACCTGCCGGCAGACGAATTTCAGCGATGAGTTGCGCATCAAGGCGCCCGGCAGCAGTCCGGCCTCGACCAGGATCTGGAAGCCGTTGCAGACGCCGATGACCATGACGCCCTTCGCCGCCTTTTCGGCAACCGCCCGCATGACCGGCATGCGCGCGGCGATCGCGCCGCAACGCAGATAATCGCCGAAGGAGAACCCGCCCGGAATGGCGATAAGGTCGACGTCGGGGATTTCGGTATCGGTCTGCCAGACGGTAGCCGGCGCATGTCCCGAAATCTTGGTCAGCGCCGCGATCATGTCGCGGTCGCGATTGAGTCCAGGCAGGAGGACGACGGCTGATTTCATTTTGGTTCGAAAGGCCTCTGAGATTCGGCGAGTTCGCGCAGGTCGAGACGGCGGTCAATGCGTTCAAGCCGATCATCCTGGCGGGCGAGAATTCCGTAGATGTTGTGGATATCGCTTTGCGTTGCCACCATGTGACCTCGCATTACATTCAATTCCCGTTTCGTCTCGGAGACATCCTGACGAAGTTCGCCGATTTCGTGATGCACACGCTTCATAAGCTCAAACATCAGTTCGTTCGTGACTTCCGCCATCATGCCCTCCGACACAACCTCAGGTAAGCGTCACACTATAATTCTCAATCACCGTATTCGCCAGCAGCTTGTCGCACATGGCCTTGAGATCAGCCTCGGCCTTGCCCTTGTCGGCCCCGGCCAGCTCGACATCGAACACCTTGCCTTGCCGCACCGTGCCGACGCCATCGAAGCCAAGCCCCGACAGCGCGTGTTCGATCGCCTTGCCCTGAGGGTCGAGCACGCCATTCTTGAGGGTGACGGTAATGCGGGCCTTGATCACGCTGGACATGCTCCTGCTCGAATAGTGGTCTTGGTTAGTGCGGCTTGCCCTTGAGGCCATCGGTCGAGGCGACGAGCACCGGACCGGTCGGGCGAGGCGGCTCGTTCTCGTTCATGATGCCCAGGCGGCGGGCGACTTCCTGGTAGGCTTCGACGAGGCCGCCCATGTCACGGCGGAAACGGTCCTTGTCGAGCTTGTCCTGCGTCGCCACGTCCCACAGGCGGCAGGAATCCGGCGAAATCTCGTCGGCCACGACGATGCGCATCATGTCGCCCTCGAACAGGCGGCCGCACTCGATCTTGAAGTCGACGAGCTGGATGCCGACGCCCATGAACAAGCCGGAGAGGAAATCGTTGACCCGGATGGCGAGTGCCATGATGTCGTCGATCTCCTGCGGGCTCGCCCAGCCGAACGCGGTGATGTGCTCTTCCGACACCATCGGATCGTCGAGCGCGTCGGCCTTGTAATAGAATTCGATGATCGAGCGCGGCAAAACGGTGCCTTCCTCGATGCCGAGGCGCTTGGACAGCGAACCGGCGGCGACATTGCGCACCACCACTTCGAGCGGGATGATCTCGACTTCCTTGATCAGCTGCTCGCGCATGTTGAGCCGGCGGATGAAATGGGTCGGGATGCCCATGCGGTTCAGATGGTTGAAGATGTGCTCGGAAATACGGTTGTTGAGCACACCCTTGCCGTCGACGACCTCGTGTTTCTTCTTGTTGAAAGCGGTGGCATCATCCTTGAAGAACTGGATGAGCGTGCCCGGCTCGGGCCCCTCATAGAGGATCTTGGCCTTGCCTTCATAAATGCGGCGGCGATTTTTCATCTGATTTTTTCTCTGGATTTGCGGGCAGGCGGCAAGCGACCAGTTCCTGTCCGTCTGCCTAAATTAGTGCGGCGACGGGGGCGTTCAATGCCGGGTCTATCCCAATCACATCGTTTGCTCAATCGGCAAATCCTTTCAATCAACCGCTTTCAGGACTGAAATGCCGCAGCGCAGCATGCGACGAAGCATATTGACCGGCTCGCGACCTTTTGGTTTGTGCTTTGGCAATACACATATCCATCGCCAACGAATCGGATTTGACCCGGAGGGAAGCCATGAGCAGCATGAAGGATCGCGAAGAGGGCTTTGAGCGCAAGTTTGCCTTCGATGAGGAACTCCGGTTCAAGGCCTCGGCGCGCCGCAACAAGGCGCTTGGTCTGTGGGCTGCTGAAAAGCTTGGAAAATCGGGCGCCGACGCCGATGCCTACGCCAAGGAAGTCGTTGTTTCGGATATCGAGGAAGCCGGCGATCATGACGTGTTCCGCAAGATCCGCAGGGATTTCGATGCCGCGGGCGTCGCCCAGTCGGACCATCAGATCCGCCGCACCATGGACGAACTGATGGCGCAGGCCATCGAGCAGATCAAGAACACCTGATCCGGGCCGAGGCAGGTTTCCGCAAAAGCGTCCCACGGTTTTGCGGCAGAACCTGCGACGAACCCAGGAATGACTGGACCAATCGACCGCCCGGCCGTTCCGGGCGGTTTTTCTTTGCCTTTGTCGCACTTTCCGGCTGAACTGCTCATGCTAACAAGGAAAGAGATTAGATGTCCCTGAAGTCCCGCCTTGCCGCCGATGAAACGCTGGTTACCGCCTGGTCCGGCGTGCCGGATGCCCTGACCGTCGAGATTCTCGCCAAACAGGGGTTCGATGCGGTTACGCTCGACATGCAGCATGGCGGCCATCACGAGGACAGCGTGCTTCGCGGGCTCATGCCGGTGCTCGCCGCAAATAAGCCGGCGCTGGTGCGCATTCCTGTCGGCCGTTTCGATATGGCAAGCCGGGCGCTCGATTTCGGCGCCGAGGTGGTCATCGCGCCGATGGTGAATTCGGTTGCCGACGCAAGGCTGTTCGCCGCGGCCATGAAATATCCGCCGCTCGGCGAGCGCTCGTGGGGCCCGACCTATGCCTTCCCGCGCCATGGCAAGGGCGACCAAGCCGAATGGCTGCGCGACACCAACCAGCGCACGATGGCTTTTGCAATGGTCGAGACGCGCGCCGCACTCGATGCGCTCGACGGGATCCTCGACACGCCGGGCATTGACGGCATTTTCCTCGGGCCATCGGATTTCTCGATCGCCTGGACCAATGGCGCCACGGTCAATTCCACGCTGGAAAGCATGATGGAGACGGTGGCGTCGGTTGCCGAGCGCACCCGCAAGGCCGGAAAACATGCCGCGATCTATGTCGTCGAGCCAGCAATTGCCGGCCGCGTCGTGTCGATGGGCTACCGTCTGCTCGCCACCGGGTCCGAGCATGCGCTGATTTCGCTGGGGGCAAAGACCCTGCTCAAGGGCATCAAGGATTCGATCGACGCCTGACGCGGCGCGACCGCTAAGCCTTCAGGTCCGTCAGGAACTTGGCGAAGGTCATGGATCCTTCGGGCCAAGGGCCGAAGCCTGAATCCTCGCTGAGATGGCCGGTCTCGCCGGCGTCGATGAACAGCGAGCCCCAGGCGCCTGCAATGTCCTCGGCGATGTCGAAAGCACAGAACGGGTCGTTGCGGCTGGCGATCACGATCGACGGAAAGGGCAGCGGCTCGCGCGGGTAGGGGCCGAAGGTCATCAGGTGCTTCGGCTTGATCTTCGGATTGGCGACATCGGGCGGCGCCACGAAGAAGGCCCCGGCGACCGGCTTCACGAATTGCGGAATGGCTTGCACGACCGCCGCGACTCCGAGCGAGTGCGCGACGATGACCACCGGTTTCTCGGCCTCGTTGACCGCTCTGGCCACGCTCGCCGTCCAGTCCTCGCGCACCGGCTTCGACCACTCCGCCTGCTCGACGCGCCGCGCCGTCGACAGTTTCGATTGCCAGCGGGTCTGCCAATGCTCGGGTCCGGAATTGGTGTAGCCCGGAACGATCAGAATATCTGCGTCTTTGACTTTCATGGTGGTGAGATAGCGAGCGCGATTGCCGCATGCAACCGTTGATGGACGTGCTCCTGCTCGTAATGGTGAACACCATGTTCGCTTTTCGGCGTCTTGTGTGAACGATCGCGATGGACGATCTGTCGTCAGGAGAGAACCAGCCGTGGAGGACCGGGATTTTGGCGCTGACACGGCGTACAATGATCGGTGGCGCCGGGTTCCTGGCTTTGGGAGCTTCCTCGAGTGTTGCCAAAACGGAGACAAGAATGAGCGAACTGCCATTTGCCGCCACCACGCCGGTGAGCGTTGCCCGTGTCGGGCTGAAGGCGCGCGATGCCGAAAGCCTCGCTGCCTATTACCGCCGGGTTGTCGGCCTGCAGGAATTGAGCCGGGCCGGCGGCGCGATCACACTGGGCGCCGCCAACCGTGCATTGCTCGTCCTAGAGCCGGATGCCTCCGCCAAGCCGGACGACCCGCGCAGCGCGGGCCTGTTCCACACGGCTTTCCTGCTCCCCAGCCGTGCCGATCTCGGCCGTTGGATCAACCACGCCATATCAGACAAGATCGCCGTCGAGGGTGCTTCGGACCATCTGGTCAGCGAAGCGCTCTACCTGACCGACCCGGAAGGCAACGGCATCGAGATCTACGCCGACCGCCGTCCACAGGACTGGACGTGGAACGGCGACAGGATCGCCATGGCGACCGAGCGGCTGAACATTCCTTCGGTCGTGGCCGAGGTGCCGGCCGGCGATGCAGGCTGGCAGGGCGCGCCGGAAAACAGCATTGTCGGTCACGTCCACCTGCGCGTCGGCAGGCCGGAAGAGGCCGAGGCCTGGTGGAACCAGGAATTCGGCTTTGACACGGTGGCTAAATATGGCGGCCAGGCGGTGTTCCTGTCGTCAGGCCATTACCATCATCATATTGGCGCCAATGCCTGGCAGAGCGCCGGCGCCGGCCGCCGCGACCCCGCCCGCTCGGGCCTTGCCTGGGTCGAGATGCGCTCGGACAATGTGACCAGCGAAACGACCCGCCAGGATCCTTGGGGCACGGTGATCAGGACAGTCCCAGGCAAGGCCTGATCGGGCGCCAACACAGCTTCTTCTCCCCGTCACTATACCAGGGGAATCGCAGATGGACTCTTGCGAAGAGGAACCCCCACCCTAACCCTCCTGTAGAGACCGGGGAGATGGTGGACAGGCGTTCGGAGACATCGTGGACACTTCCCGAGCATCGAATCGGGAGGGACGGAATGCCGTTTTGCGAGGTGTCCGCGATGGCTCAGAAGCGAGAGTTCGTGATGTTTGCCTTGAATGAGGGGGCGAACGTTCGAGAGCTTTGTCGACGGTTCGGGATCAGTCCGACGACCGGCTACAAATGGATCGAGCGGTATCAGGCGGAAGGGCTGGCCGGGCTGACCGCGATCGCGCCGCCCGCACTCGAGTCCGCAGCGCACCGCTTGGCAGGTTGAGGCGAAGGTGTTGGAGGTACGCGACA
>NZ_VFVC01000012.1:0-111091 GCF_006441575.1 Mesorhizobium sp. B2-4-12 | reverse complement strand
GTAGGAGACGAACGCCGGCGCCGCCCCTCATCCGCCTGCCGGCACCTTCTCCCCGTATAGTGACGGGGAGAAGGAGCTGTCGCAACCTCGGCGCTCGTCTTGCAACGCTGAAAATCGGCGGGTGCGCTGATGATAGCATCTTTCTCCCCGTCGCTATACGGGGAGAAATGTCCGGCAGGACAATGAGGGGCGGCGCTGCCCTGGCACATCAGTCACTCCCCCGCCGGCATCAATCGGAAATCCGGCAGTTCCCGCAGCGCCAATTCCGGCCCGGCCGGCGAATAGACGACGAAGAGCTGCATCGGTCCATCACCGGTGTTGAGCGTCGAATGGAACCGGCTCTCCGGCACATAGATCGTGCAGCCAGGGCCGACTTTTTCGACCATTGGATTGCCCTGCTCGTCCTCGACCATCTGTTCGCCATGGCCCGAGATGACGAAGATGATTTCTTCCGCGCCCGGGTGGTTGTGGCGCGTATGGCCCTTGCCCGATGGCAGGTCGACGACGCCGCCGGAAAAGCGGGTTGCACCATTCACTTCCGGCGCCACCGTCAGCGACAACTTTCCCCAGTCGAAGCCGAAGGCGCTGACATCCTTCGGGTAAACAAACACCTTGCTCTTGTCGGTCATCTCCCATCATCCCTTCTTTTTCCTGGTCTTGTCGCCAAGGGTCACAGCCTTGAAATCAGCGGTCTGTCTGGCGATCGCGGCTTCCGCCGGCAGCCGCTCCATCGAACTGGCGCCATAGAAGCCGTGCAGGCCCTTGGCATGGGAGAGGATGTAGCCGGCGTCGTCCGGCATCGAGATCGGGCCGCCATGGCAAAGCAGGATGACGTCCTTGCGCACCGCGCGGGCGGCCTCGGCGATGGCGTCGATCGCGACGATGCAGTCGTCGAGCGACTTGGCCGAGGTCGCGCCGATCGAGCCGCCCGTGGTGACGCCCATATGGGCGACGACGATATCGGCGCCTGCCTTGGTCATGGCGCGCGCCTCATCGGGGTTGAAGACATAGGGTGTGGTCAACAGATCGAGCTTATGCGCCTCGGCGATCATGTCGACTTCCAGCCCGAAGCCCATGCCGGTCTCCTCGAAACTCTGCCGCATGGTGCCGTCGAACAGGCCGATGGTCGGAAAATTCTGTACGCCGGAAAAGCCCATTGTCTTCAGCTCGGCCAACAGCAGCGGCATGATGACGAACGGATCGGTGCCGTTGACGCCGGCCAGCACCGGCGTGCGCTTGACCACGGGCAGCACCTCGTAGGCCATTTCCTTGACGATCTCGTTGGCGTTGCCATAGGCGAGCAGCCCGGCGGCCGAGCCGCGTCCAGCCATGCGGTAGCGGCCGGAATTGTAGATGATGATCAGGTCGATGCCGCCGGCCTCCTCGGCCTTGGCCGACAGGCCGGTGCCGGCGCCGCCGCCGACGATCGGCACGCCCTCGGCGATCATCTTGCGGAATTTCTCCAGGATATTCTTGCGCGGGATGGCGGCCATCGGGTCTCACTTCTTGGCGATGTCGAGAAAAGCCGCGACCGCGGCTTTGGCGAATCTGGGGTCGTTGATGTGCAGCGGCAGGCGCGTCACCGTGCGCGTTCCGTTCGGCACGATGGTGCGCTCGATGGCTTCGAAGAGGATGGCGTCAGCTTGCGGATCAAAAAAAGCCCCGCCTTCGATGTCGAGCGCCGAGACTCCTTTTTCTGGAATCAGGAAATGCACCGGCCCTTCGCAGTGCGCGAGCCTGGTGCCGATCCATTCGCCGATCTGGCGGCATTCCTCGACGGTAGTTCGCATCAGCGTGACGTTAGGATTGTGCTCGTAGAACAGCCGCGCGCGATAGCGCTCAGGAATTGTCGCCGGCGCCCAGAAATTGACCATGTCGAGCGCGCCGACCGAGCCGACATAGGGCAGCTTCGTGCGGACAATGGCGCCGAAGCGGTCCTCCGTTGCTGGCAATACGCCGCCGAACAGCAAATCGCAGACCTCGGTCGTGGTGATGTCGATGACGCCTGCCAGCAGGCCGCTGTCGGCCAACTTCTCCATCGAGCGGCCGCCGGTGCCTGTGGCGTGGAAGACCATGCAGTCGTAAGTGGCGCGCAGCTGCTCGGCGATGGCAGTCACGCAGGGCGTGGTGACACCGAACATGGTCAGCCCGATCGACGGCTTGCCGTCGGGCGGAGGCGCTGGCCTGGCCGCCATGCCTGCGATCGCCTGAGCCGCATTGTGCAGCACGGTGCAGGACAGCCGGTTCAGCCCGGCCATGTCTGTCACCGATGGCATCATGATGATGTCGGAAACATCGACGTAAGGGGCTGTGTCGCCGGAGGCGAGCGTCGAGACCATGATCTTGGGCAGGCCGAGCGGCAGCGCGCGCATGCCCGAGGTGATGATCGAGGTGCCACCGCCACCGCCAATACCGATCACGGCTGATATGTCGCTTCGTGACTGGATGAAGCGAGCGAAGGCGACGCCCATGGCTGCCACCGCTGTGCCGCGATCATTGCCGCCGAGCACGGCTTCGGTGCCGGCGGGATGATGGCCGGCAATTTCCTTGGCGGTGATGTCTACGGATATGGTCGCGTCGCGCGTTCCGACATCGACCCGGGAAACGGCAGCGCCGCTGGCGGCGATCGTGTCGGCCAGGAAGGCGAGCTCCTCGCCCTTGGTATCAGCGGTGCCCACGACATAGATGCGTTTCATGGACCGCCCTGTGTTGGTTGGCTCGGCAGCGGCACTGTTCAGTGGCTGAAGACCTTGGTGCTTTACCGCGCCGTGACAAAGCGAGGTCGTTGCAAATTTTTGAGACGAACGTATCATATTGACATGGATATCTCACGTCAACAAGCAACGACGAACGATGACACAGGCGAGAGGGCCGAGCGTGGACCCCGGGCGCGCACCAAACGGCTGATGCTGGAGACGGCGACGAGGCTTATGCAGGCGGGCGTCACGCCGTCGGTCAGCGAAGTTGCCGAGGCGGCTGAGGTATCCCGCGCCACCGCCTATCGCTATTTCCCGAGCCAGGCGGCACTCGTGCAGGCCGTCGTCGACGAGGGGTTGGGCCCAATCCTGACCTGGCAATCGATCTCCGACGATGCCGAGCGCCGGGTCGCCGACCTGTTCGACACCGCCATGCCACGCATTGAGGCCTTCGAGGCGACGTTCAAGGCGGCGCTGAAACTGTCACTCGATCAGTGGGCGAGGCGCCAGGCCGGCACGCTGGGCGGCGAACCGGCCTTCACGCGCGGCCATCGCGTCGACCTGCTCAAGGAAGCGATCGCTCCGCTCAAGGGCCGTTTGCCGTCGCGCGATTTCAACCGGCTGGCGCAGGCGCTGTCGCTGATCTTCGGCGTCGAGGTGCTGATCGTGCTCAAGGACATCTGGGGGCTCGACAGCCGCGGGACGCGGTCCGTTGCGCAATGGGCGGCTGGTGCGCTGGTGCGCGCGGCGGTGACGGATTCGATCGACGGTGGAGATGGTGCCAATACGGCGGCAGTGGTGAAATAGCCTATGTCTGGTTCGACCAGATTTGCATGCCGACTATTGATCTTAATTGCGGTGCCGGGCTTCAAACAAGGCCACTGCGTATCATTGAGTAGGAAAATCATGTGAAAACAGTCAGATAAATCTGCAATTCGACTGTGATGATCCGATCTGGCTCTCAAGAAAGGGCTTGACCAGGGTGCAAAATTGGTAATACCAGATCAGAAAAGAAAAGTGGATCAAAAGCGAGGGCTTCGATCCATTTTCCGGCAGGGCGAGGAGGCCCGGAACCGGAAAGGTGCGAGCAAGGGAGGAACTACCAGGGCCGGCTCCGTCGTCGGCTCGCATGACAGGTAGAATGCGCACAAGGGAGGAAATCATTATGCGCAAGTTAGTGACCAGCGTGCTTGCTGGTATCGGCCTGACGCTTGCCTACGGAACGTCCGTCCACGCGCAGGACAAGGAACTCACCATTTTCTGGGCGGAATGGGACCCTGCGAACTATCTGCAGGAGCTCGTGAACGACTATACGGCCGAGACCGGTGTGAAGGTCACGGTGCAGACCACGCCATGGCCCGATTTCCAAACCAAGGCCTTCACCGAGTTCAACGCGCATGGCGACGCTTACGATCTGGTCGTCGGTGACTCGCAATGGCTGGGCGCCGGTTCGACGCAGGGCCACTATGTCGACCTGACCGACTTCTTCAACCAGCACAAGCTCACCGACGTGATGGCACCCGCGACCATCAAGTATTACGCCGAATACCCTGGGGGTTCCGGCAAATACTGGGCGATCCCGCTGGAAGGGGATGCGATCGGCTGGTCCTATCGCAAGGACTGGTTTGAGGACCCAAAGGAGAAGGAAGCCTTCAAGGCGAAGTACGGTTACGACCTCGATGTGCCGAAAACCTATGCGCAGTTGCGCGACATCGCCGAGTTCTTCCACCGTCCGGACCAGAAGCGGTACGGTGTCGCCATCTACACCGACAATTCCTATGACGCGATGGCGATGGGCGTCGAAAGCGCCATCTTCAGCTACGGCGGCGATCTCGGCGACTATGCAAGTTACAAGGTCGACGGCATCACCAATTCGAAACAGGCCGCCGCCGGCCTCGAAATGTACAAGGACCTCTACAAGTTCACGCCTCCCGGCTGGGGAAAAACCTTCTTCGTGGAGGACAACCAGGCAATCACCGGCGGTCTCGCCGCGATGAGCATGAACTTCTTCGCCTTCTTCCCGCCGCTGGTGAACAAGGCCACCAACCCCTACGCCGACGTTACGGGCTTCTTCGCCAACCCGGGCGGCCCGGACGGAAAGCGCTTTGCCGCTCTGGGCGGCCAGGGAGTTTCGGTCGTCTCGTATTCGAAGAACAAAGACGAGGCGATGAAGTTCCTGGAGTGGTTCATCAAGGACGACACCCAGAAGAAGTGGGCCGAGCTCGGCGGCTACACCTGCAGCCAGGCCGTGCTGAAGTCGGAAGCCTTTCAGAAGGCCACGCCCTACAACAAGGCGTTCTACGACACGATGTTCATGGTCAAGGACTTCTGGGCGACGCCTGAGTACGCCGAAGTGCTCGATCAGTTGAACCAGAACATCTATCCGTTCGTGGTCGGTGGGAAGGGCACCGCTCAGGAGGCGCTCGACAAGACCGCCGCCGACTGGAAGGCGACGTTCACCAAGTACAACCGCTACAAGTAAGCATCAAAGTCGGAATGCCGGAGGAGGGTTCCCCTCCGGCATTCCTGTTTCAGGGAGACGATCATTGGCTTCGGTAGCCCTCACCCATCTTGATCCTGCTTCCAGGGCCGCCGCGCGGGGCTGGTCGGATCTGACCATCCGCAATATGTTCATCATCCCGACGCTGGCTTTCCTGATCGTTTTCAACATCTTCCCGCTGATCTATTCGCTGGGCTACTCCTTCACGAACTTCGCGGCGAATCGGAGCGAGCCGTGGCAGTTCGTCGGCCTGCAGAACTACCGCGAACTGCTCAGCGACGACCACATCTGGTCGAACTTCGTCACTACGGCGAAGTACGTCATCGTTTCCGTGACCGGCCAGATGATCCTGGGCTTCGGCCTGGCCCTGCTGCTTAATCGCAGCTTTCCGATGAAAGGCTTGATCACCACACTGCTGCTTTTGCCGATGATGATGTCGGCGGCGGTCGTCGGCCTGTTCTGGCAGTTGCTGTACAGCCCATCCTGGGGGCCTATCAACTACGTCTTCGGCCTGGGCGACTTCGCCTGGCTTTCCAATCCCGACAGCGCTCTTTACGCCGTCGCGATCACCGACATCTGGATGTGGTCGCCCTTCGTCATGCTGCTCTCGCTTGCTGGCCTCTCGGCCGTGCCGCAGCATCTCTACGAGGCCGCCGCGATCGACCGCGCAGGTTGGTGGTACACCTTCACCCGTATCACCTTGCCGCTGGTCTCGCCGATCCTGCTGATCGCGCTGATCTTCCGCACGATGGAAGCCTTCAAGACCTTCGACATCGCCTATACGATGACAACCCAACCGACCGCCGAGCTCATCGCAATTCGGCTCTACAAGCAAGCCTTCCAGCAGTGGGACACCGGTAAGTCCTGCGCGCTGGCCTATATCGTGCTGATCATGGTGCTGGCCATCACCAACCTCTACGTGAAGTACCTCAATAAGGTGAAGGAGCGCTAGCCGATGGCCGCCGTGCGTACCACCAGCGAGATCGCGCTCAACCGCATCGCCGTCGTCTCGGTGCTGATCGCGACGCTGATCTTCCTCGCGCCGATCTACTGGATCGCCTCCACGGCCTTCAAGCCGAAGGAACTGGCGATCACGGTGCCGCCCACCGTTCTTTTCCAGCCGGAGGTCACGCCATTCATCCGTCTGTTCACCAAGCGGGTACAGATGCAGAAGGCCGTCGACCCCCAAGTCTACGAGGCCGCGCCATGGTGGGAAAAGCGCATCTACGACGGCGGCGAGCGGGTGCTGAAGGTCGGCAAGGATGTGCAGCTTTCGCAGTACCCCGACCGGTTCATGAACAGCCTTATCGTGGCGGTCATCAGCACAGTGCTTGCCGTCGGCATGGGAACCTTCACCGCCTACGGCTTCTCGCGCTTCAAGATCGCGGGCGAGGCGGATCTGCTCTTCTTCATCCTGTCGACACGCATGCTGCCGCCGGTGGTCGTGGCGATCCCGATGTTCCTGATGTACCGGGTCGTTGGCCTCAACGACTCGCATATCGGCCTGATCATCCTCTACGTCGCCTTCAACCTGTCCTTCTCGGTCTGGCTAATGAAGGGCTTCATGGACGAGATCCCGAAGGAGTATGAGGAGGCGGCGCTCGTCGACGGCTACACGCGCATGCAGGCCTTCTTCAAGATCGTGCTGCCGGAAGCCGCGACCGGTATCGCCGCCACCGCCGTGTTCTGCTTCATCACCGCGTGGAACGAGTATGCCTTCGCGCTGATCATGACCAACCGGCGCGCGCAAACGGCGCCGCCTTTTATTCCCAGCCAGATCGGTTCCGGCTTGCCGGACTGGACCACGATCGCGGCGGGAACCTTCCTGTTCCTGCTGCCGGTCGCGATCTTCACCTTCCTGCTGCGCAACCACCTGCTTCGCGGCGTGACCTTCGGAGCGATCCGCAAATGAGTTTTCGCGCCGTCAACGAGAAATACCTGCTGCCGGCCTCGCAGATACTCATGGTGCTGGGCATCGTCGCGCTCTGCCAGCCATGGAGTCTCAGCCTGCATTCCTACGGTGTGACGATCATCCTGATCGGGCTGATCGGCTTCAACATCACGTCAAAGATTGCACCGGCCCGCAGCGAGAAAACCGGCGCCACGGCGCATGAGGGAGCCCGGTAGTGACGCAGATCGAACTTCGCGGCATCGAGAAATTCTTCGGCGCCGTTCAGGTCATCCACAATTTGAACCTCGCCATCGCCGACAACGAGTTCATCGTGCTGCTCGGCCAGTCGGGCTGCGGCAAGACAACGACGCTGCGCGCCATAGCGGGGCTCGAGACGATCGACCAGGGCGACATCCTGATCGACGGCAAGGCAGTGCAGCACCTCAGGGCAGCCGACCGCGACATCGCCATGGTGTTCCAATCGTTTTCGCTCTACCCGCATATGACGGTCTTCGAAAACATCGCCTTTCCGCTACGTGCAACGCGCATGGGCAGCGGCGAGGTGGACAAGTCGGTTCGGGAGGTCGCCCGGGTTCTGCGCATCACCGACCTGCTCGGCAAGAAGCCGTCGGCGCTCTCCGGAGGCGACATGCAACGCGTGGCCATCGGCCGGGCCCTGGTGCGGCGGCCAAAGGCGATGCTGATGGATGAGCCGATCGGCGCGCTCGACGCCAAGCTGCGCGAGGAGATGCGGGCCGAGATCAAGCGGCTGCACGTCAAGCAGGGTTCGACCACGATCTATGTCACTCATGACCAGATCGAAGCAATGAGCCTGGCCGATCGCATCGTCATCATGCATGAGGGTTTCATCCAGCAGGTCGGCACTCCAGACGAGGTCTATTCACATCCCGCCAATCTGTTCGTGGCGCAATTCGTCGGCAGCCCGGTGATGAATGTCGCCGACGCGGCGGTGACCGAGAAAGCCTCTTTCGCATCGGTGATCGTCGGCGACGCGACCACCGGTTTCGAGTTTCCCAGTGCCTTGCTGTCGAAGCTCAACGGCCATGCCGGTGGGCAGTTGGCACTTGGCATCCGGCCGGAAGGTGTGCTCATCCGCCGTGACGCGGCCGACGGTTTCATGGCCGTCGAGACGCAGATCGTCGAACCGCTCGGCTCCTTCGACATCGTCGATCTCAAAGTCGGTTCGAAGATGCTGCGAGCCCGCACCAAGAGCGGCTTTGTAAGCGGGCCAGGCGAGAAGGTGTTCGCCCGGATCGATCCGACGCAGGCGCATTTCTTCGACAAGGCAAGCGGCAAGTCGCTTGAGGTGAGGCTCTGATGGCCCATATCCAGCTCAAGAATATCTCCAAGAGTTTCGGCAACCACACGGCGCTCACCGGGCTCGATCTCGACATCGCCGATGGCGAGTTCTTCGTCCTGCTCGGCGAGACGGGCGCCGGCAAGACGACGACGCTGCGGCTGATCGCCGGCCTGGAAAAACCCAGCGAGGGGCAGGTGTTCATCGACGGCGTCGACGTTGCGGACTGGGGCGCGGCCGAGCGTGACGTGGCGCTGGTGCTGCAGCAATATTCGCTTTATCCGCGCTACACGGTGCGGGAGAACCTCGAATTTCCGCTGAAGCCGAAGATCCGTCGGCTGCCAGGCGCCGAGATCAAGGACCGTGTCGAACGTGCGGCGCGCACGCTACGCATTGAGCACCTGCTCGACCGCAAGACCGACCGTCTGTCCGGCGGCGAGATGCAGCGCGTCTCGATCGGCCGCGCCATCGTGCGCAAGCCGCGCGTGTTCCTGATGGATGAGCCGCTGTCGGCGCTCGACGCCAAGCTGCGCGAGGCGCTGCGCACCGAGTTGAAAAACCTGCAGATGCAGCTCGGCGCCACATTCCTGTTCGTCACCCACGACCAGATCGAAGCGATGTCGATGGGCGACAAGGTCGGCGTCCTGAACCATGGCCGGATCGTGCAGACCGGCACGCCGCACGAGATCTACAACAATCCGCGCGACACCTATGTGGCGAGCTTCGTCGGCTCGCCGCCGATGAACCTTATCGACGGCAGGCTGGTGAATGGCCGCGCGGTCATGGCACCGTTGAATTTCGAACTGCCCTTTTCGGGGGGAGCCAAGGCGAGTGCGGCGACAGATGGTCGCCCGCTCGTCTTCGGCATTCGTCCCGAGGACGTCTATCTGGAGGGCGGTGCGCCAGTCGAGGCGCGTGTCCACGACGTCGAGAACCATGGCGTGGAGAAGATCCTGACGCTGCGCGTCGGAGAGGCGATGCTGCGCGCCACAGTGCCGGCCAGGACCGATGTCGCGATAGAGCAGCCGGTGCGCTTTGCCTGGAAACCGGACAAGGTGGTGCTGTTCGACAAGGGCAGCGGCGTCAGCCTGCGGCATGCCTCATAGGTGTTGCTTCGTTCGAGGGGCGCGGGACAGGAAAGGTCAACCGGCCTGACGGACTCTGCCTGTTCCTCGGCACGGAAATGGCTGGGCGCCGAGCCGATGACGCGCTTGAAGGCACGGCTGAAGGCGGCGTCCGATTCATAGCCGAGACGAGCGGCAACGACTGATATTTTCATGCGGTCGCGGACCAGCCACTGCCTCGCCTGATGCATTCGGACCTGGGTGACGTATTTTGCCGGCGTCTCGCCGACGATGGTGGCGAAACGCTCGGCAAAGCCCGAGCGCGAGGCGCCCATCATCCTGGCCAGCGACTCGACCGTCCAGTCATGGTCCGGCTCGAGATGAATGGCGGCCAGCACGCGGCCGATATCGCGATCCCGGACCGCCGCTATCCAGCCGGAGGAGTCGCCGCAGCCGCGCTCGACCCATGAGCGGATGACTGTCGCGGCAAGCACGTCGGCCAGCCGCGCCAGAATGCCGCCGGAGCCCACGCGTTCCATCGTGACTTCGCGCGCCATCGATTCGAGAAGATGTGGAATGCCTGGCTCATAGGCTTCCAGTTCGTGCGTTCGCATCACGTCCGGCATCATGCCGAGCAAGGGATGCAAGCCGTCGAGATTAAAATACATGCTGGCGCAGAACAGCAGCGTTCCCGGCTGGCAATTCTTGTCGCACATCTCCGCGTTGGACGTGCAGTAGACGTCCTTGCAGACTTCCTCGAGCTCGTAGCCATGGATCGGCCAGGTCTGCGCACCGGGTTCGCTGGCCAGCACATGGGCCTCACCGCGCGGCAAAAGCACCGCATCGCCGGCATTGAGCTGCACCCACTCGCCGGAGGGCTGCTTCAGCCAGCAGCCCTTGCGGCCGATGAAATGAAACCGCGCCCCGGGCTGAGCCGGGAACTGGATACCCCACGGCTCCTTCATTTCGCAGCGGCCATATTCGACACCATCGAGGCGCAGGCCGCGCAATATGTCTGTCAGCGGGTCGCCGGTGACCGGAATTTTGGACGAACGGTCAAACATAATGGGGTTTCTAGCATGGAAACTCCAGCCCGTCACTCCTTATGTTGCAGTGCAGCTTAACGTTGCGCCGCAAACAAATCGACGACCGGCCCCTAGCCAAACCGTGATGGCGAGTCCTGTAACGGGTGGAGCCCCAGCCGGCCGTTTCCTATGTGGCGCTGCCAACAGATCGGAGACTGAGCATGGCCGAACCCGTGACAGGCGTCATCGACGCCGCACTTCTCAATCCCGCAGAATCCGATGAACGAACCGAGCCGGCATGGGGTGCCGTGGTTTCGCTCGCGCTTGGCGTCTTCGGCCTCGTCACCGCCGAATTCCTGCCCGCCAGCCTGCTGACGCCGATGGCACGCGATCTCGGTGTGAGCGAAGGTGTCGCCGGCCAGGCGGTGACCGCAACCGCCATCGTCGGGGCCATCGCCGCGCCCACCATGGCCATCGTCACAGGGCGCATGGATCGCAGGCTGGTGATGTGGATGCTGACGGCGTTCTTGATCTTGTCCAACCTTCTGGCCACCTTCGCCTCGTCGCTGCCCATGCTTCTGCTTGCCCGCGTGGTGCTCGGCGTCGCATTGGGCGGCTTCTGGGCGATGTCGGCGGCGATGGCGCTGCGGCTGGTGCCGATGCGGCTGATGCCACGCGCCATGTCGATCGTCCTGACCGGCGTTTCGCTGGCCACCGTCACCGCCGCCCCTGTCGGCGCCTATGTCGGCGATTTGTGGGGATGGCGCACGGCATTCAGGATCGCGACCATCGTCGGTGCGTTGGCGCTGCTGGTGCAACTGGCCACCATTCCGAAGCTGCCGCCGGTTGGCGTCGCGAGCTTCCGCACCTTGCTCCAGGTGCTGGAGCGGCCGTCGATCAGGGTGGCCCTGCTGGTCGTGTTGCTGGTCGCGTCCGGGCACTTTGCCGGCTTCACCTATGTCCGTCCCTTCCTCGAAAAGGTGCCGGTGCTGGACATCGAGACGATCTCGCTGGTGCTTCTGGCTTATGGCGTTGGCGGTTTCTTCGGCAATATCGCCGGCGGCATCCTGGCCGAACGCAGCCTCAAGACGGCAGTGGCGCTGGCCCCTTTGCTGATTGCCCTGGCGGCCGCTTCGATGCTGATCTTCGGCGCTTCGCCGACGATCGCCGCCGCCGCCGTCGCTGCCTGGGGTTTTGCCTTCGGCGCCGTCCCGGTCGGGCTGCAAAGCTGGCTGGTCCGGGCCGCGCCCGACCAGGCTGAAAGCGCCGGCGGCCTGATGGTGGCGACCTTCCAGGTGGCGATCGCGCTGGGCGCCGTCTTCGGCGGCCTGCTGGTCGACCATGCCGGCGTCGCCAGCGCCTTCGCCTATTGCGGCATCGCAACACTGCTGGCTGCGGTCGTGGTGTTCCTGCGCGGCCCGAAGCAGGCCGAATAGCGTCCGCCGACAGCCATTCCCGGCAGCGGCCCGAGAACCGTCACGGTTTTCGGGCCGATGCCGTTCTGGTGACGGCAACAAAGCGGGTTGCGGCATCGGATTGTTCCCGCCGGAACGAGCGAGAGGCTCAGGCCGACCGACCGTCGAAGTCGAAGATCGACAGAACGGAAATGTCGATACCCTCGACACAGTTGAGGTTGATGTAGGCGCTGCGTTGACCGCCTTCGTGGACATCCTCGGCGAAAGGGTGGATGCCGCAGGTGCGGCAGAAACGGTGCGCGATGGCATGATTGCCGAATGTATAGGTGCTGAGGTCATCACCCCAGGCGAGGACTGTCAGGCTTTCATGCGGGACGGCGCACAGGAGCGCGCCCTTGCGCGAGCAGATTGAACAATTGCACCGCACGACACCGGTCAGCTTCGCCTTGAATTCGAAGGCGACCTTGCCGCAGTGACAGCTGCCTCTGTAGAGCATCGTTTCTTCCTCGCATCCGGCAGGGGTGCAAAACCGCCTTCGCCGGGTTAAGTCTCGGCAAGCCATGCAACTGGCTTCTCATCTTAAGACGTTCAGGCAGTCCGGAGTCCGACACCGACAATGCAATCCGTCCGCGATCATCTCGAAATTATTCTCGCGCGCCTTGCCGCCCGCGCCGGCGACGAACGCGTTTTCACGAGGATTTACACGGAGCCGGCGCGCGCGGCGGCCGACGCCAGCGACGCCCGCAGCCGAGCCGGCGTGACGCTTGGACCGCTCGATGGCACGATCGTCTCGATCAAGGATCTGTTCGATGTGGCCGGTGAGCCGACCACGGTCGGCTCGCTGATGCGCAAGACCGCCGCGCCCCCGCTGCGCGATGCCGCCATCGTTAGCCGGTTAAGGCAGGCTGGCGCGGTGATCATTGGCAAGACCAACATGACCGAATTCGCCTTCACCGCGATCGGCGACAACATGCATAACGGCACGCCAGGCAATGCCGCCGACGCCAGCCGCATTCCCGGCGGTTCGTCGTCCGGCGCTGGCGTTTCCGTCGGCGAGGGGACGAGCGACATCTCGATTGGCTCCGATACCGGCGGGTCGATCCGCATTCCGGCGTCGCTCAACGGCGTCGTCGGCTTCAAGCCGACGGCACGGCGCGTGCCGCTTGCCGGTGCCTTTCCGCTGTCGAGCACTCTGGACTCGATCGGGCCGCTTGCCCGAACGGTCGCGCACTGTGCCGCTGCCGATGCGGTGATGGCCGGCGGGATGCCGAGCGAACTGGCGGGCATTGCACTCGCCGGGCTTCGCGTTGGCATCCCGCGCGGCGTTCTTTTCGGAGATACGGACGGCGAGATTGCCGCGGCCTTCGAGCGTTGTCTAGGCAAGATCGAACAGGCTGGCGCGCGCATTGCGGATCTGTCAATCGACGACATGATCGCGGATTTGCGCGCAGCCACCAAGCGCGGCTCGATCGCCGCCATGGAAGGAGCCGAGATCCATGCCGACTGGCTGGCGACGGGTGCATCGGTGCCGGTCGATCCCCATGTCAGCGGCCCCCTGTCGCGCGCGGTGATGCTGCCGGCGCCGGTCTATATCAGGGCACTGCGACGCCGTGGCGCGCTCGTCGCCGCCATGGGCGAGCGGCTGGCATCGGTCGATGTGCTGGCGCTGCCGACCACGCCGGTGACGGCGCCGACCATCCTTTCCATGAACGAAAGTGCCGAACTGCGCGACCATCTCGAAGGCCTGCTGCTGCGCAACACACAGATCGCCAACCAGTTCGACCTCTGCGCGATCTCGCTGCCGATGCCTGACATGACGCTGCCGGCCGGGCTGATGCTGGTGGCACGGAATGGCCATGATCGGCATCTGCTGCGGATTGCCGCTGAAGTGGAGGGGCTGCTGGGCGGCTGATCGGCAGGGCGAAACCGCAATGCGCTATATGTCGAGCGGAAACCGTCGCCGGTAGTGATCGACCACTTCCGGATTGCGCAGATTGACCGGCAGTTTGCCCGCCAGCACCAGCAAGGCCTCGCCCGCCGCGCCAATCCCCATGCGCATCATCGATTCCTCGGTAATCCCTGCCATATGCGGGGTAATGATGACGTTGTCGAAGCCGAAATAGGGATGGTCTGGCGGCAATGGCTGCGTCGAAAACACGTCGAGCGCGGCGCCGCCGATGCGGCGTTCCCGCAAGGCCTCGATCAGCGCGTCGTCGTCGACGACCGGCCCGCGCGAGACGTTGATCAGCAGCGCGCCGGGTTTCATGCGGGCGATGCGCTCGCGGCTGATCAGGCCGCGCGTTTCCGGCGTCAGCGGGCAGCAGAGCACGATGATGTCGCTCTGCTCGACCAGCGCGTCGATCGACAGGAAGCCGACCTTCTCCGGCGCCGGCTGCATGCTGCGCGTCGTCGCCACGACCTTCAGGTCGAAGCCGTGCGCGGCGATATGGCCGACGGCCTGCCCAACCGCGCCAAGGCCGACAATGCCGATGGTCTTGCCGGCAAGCTCGATATTGGCGTTGGCATGCTCGCGTCCGGCTAGCCAGCCCTTGGCGCGCAGGTCGCGGTCGACCCGGCGGAATTGCCGCAGCAGCGCAAGTGCGGTGAACATGACATGTTCGGCCACCGAGCGCGCATTAACCGCCGGCACGTTGGCCACCAGCACGCCGGCCGCGGTCGCCGCCTCCATCGGGATCATGTCGAGCCCGGCGCCATGGCGGATCGCCGCTCTCAACTTCCAGGCGCCCTCGAACAGTGCCGGCGGCAGCGGGGCGCGCACGATGACGATGTCGGCGTCCCTGGCCTCCCTGGTGAGAGTGCCGGCATCGAGCGCCGAGGCGATGACGAGCTGACCGGCGCCGGCGAGCCTGGCGGAAGCGCGCGGATGCAGCGGATGGGTCGACAGGATCTTCGGCACGGACCGGGCCACGGTCAGGCCTTTTCGAGCGCCGGGCTCGCGGGCGCAACCGTCTTGCCGCCTTCGATCAGCCCCTTCCAGTAGCTTTCCGCGCCCTGGAGATGGGCGCTCATCAGCGCCTGGGCGAGATTGCCGTCGCGGCGCAGCAGCGCCTCGTAGATCTGCACATGCTCGGCATGTGAACGCACGCTGCGTTCGGGATCGTTGAAGTAGATCGGCAGGCGCTGCTCGCCCATCAGATAATAGACGCTGCAGATGTTGTGGAAGACGCCGTTCTTGGTGGCACGCACGATCTCGAGGTGAAACTCGCGGTCCTCCTTGGCGAGGCCTTCGCCCGCGGCGATGCGCTCCTCGGAGACCTTGAGAATTTCGCGCAGCCGTTCGAAATTCTCCTCGGTGGCGCGCGAGCAGGCAAGCTCCGCGGCCTTGATCTCGTGGATCTTGCGCAATTCGACCGTTTCGTAGATCTGCAGGGGATCAAGCGGCAGGCCGGCGCGCGCGAACAGCGCCAGCGCCTCGACGCTCGCCTGCTTGGTGTCGATATAGATGCCTGACTTGGCCCGGCGCTCGACGATGCGCATGGCTTCGAGGATGGCCAGCGCCTCGCGGATTTGGCCGCGGCTGACGCCGAAATGCTCAGCCAGCTCACGTTCCGACGGTGTACGGCCCGTCTCGTTGTCGGAGTGGGAGAACAGATAGGCGGCGAGTTCCGCGAGAAGGTTCTTTTCTTTCATCGTCAATTGCGTTGCGCGTGCGCCTCCAGGAACCGCTCCGAAATGGTGAACCCCAATCCGGGCTTTTCGGGGATCGCTATCATACCGTCCCTTGCTTCGACAGTCTCTTCGATCAGATCGTGGATCATCGGGTTGGCGCCGAGCGAATATTCGACGGTGAAACTTGATGGCGATGCGGCGCAGACATGCAGCCCGGCGAAGAAGCAGGGCGCGCCGGCCCATAGATGCGGTGCAAAGCGCAGGTTGAAGGCGCTGGCGATGGTGCCGATCTTCATCGCCTCGCTGATGCCGCCGCAGAAGGCGGGATCAGGCTGGAAGATGTCGGCGGCCTTGAGCATTGCGAGATCGCGGAAGGCATAGCGCGTCGCCTCGCTCTCGCCGGTGGCGATCGGAACAGCGCTGGAGGCACGCACTTCCGCCATGCCCGGCTTGTCGTCGGCGATCACAGGCTCCTCGAACCAGGCGAGATCAAGGTCGTTGACGAGATGGATGAAGCGCTTGGCCTCCGCCACCGTATAGGTGCCATGGGCATCGACCATCAACTCGACATCGGGGCCGATCGCCTGGCGGGCGGCGCGCACGCGGGCCGCGGAAATGTGTGCAGCGCGATCCATGGCGCCGACGCGCATCTTCAGCGCCTTGAAGCCGCCCTGGGCGATGTAGGATTTCAACTGTTCGCCGATGGCATCGGCGGACGCCCAGCCGCCGGAGGCATAGGCCTGCATGCGATCGACCTTGCGTCCGCCGAGCAACCGCCAGACCGGTTGGCCGAGCGATTTGCCCAGTATGTCCCAGAGCGCGATGTCGACGGCGCTGATGGCGGCAATGCTCATGCCGCGCCGCGCCAACTGCGGCATGGCGTGGCCGGCGCGGGCCGCACCGTCGTGGCGCACGCCGTTGTAGAGCATCTCCCAGATGACGCCGATATCGGCTGGATCTCGGCCGATCAATTGCGGCCCGACCTCATGGTTCAGCATATGGACGAGGGCGCTGTAGCTGCCGGCGCTGCCGGCGGCGTTCTTGCCTTCGCCCCAGCCGACCAGCCCGTCATCGGTCCCGATGCGTAAGATGGCGGCATCAAAGGTCGTCACCTGGCCGAAGTCGCTGCGGTGCTGCCGCGCGGCTTCGATCGGGATGCGGACCCACCAGGCCTGGACAGTCTTGATGCGCATGTTTTTCCCCAGCCCTGCCGCCGGTCGAGGCGGAAGGGCAAATTTCCCAGAGACAGTCGACTACTTGATCAGCGGCAGCAGCGTTTCGGCGGTAATGCGCATCTGGTCGGTGTAGAATTTCTCGGTGAGCACGCTGGAGCCATGGTCCTGGATGAACTTCAACTGCTCGGGCGAGATATCGACCGGGTGGCGCTCGACCATGTCGGGATAGGGTGCCGCCGGCGTGCGGTCGACCGGAGCGACGAACTCATTGGTCAGCGCGCCGTCGTAGCCGACTTCCTTCAAAGTGGCGACGATCCTTGGCCAGTCGATCTGGCCGAGGCCTGCGGCGAAGCGGTTGTTGTCGGCGACATGGAAGTCGAACAGCCGCTTTCCGACCTGCCGGATGGCGTCATGGACGTTAAATTCCTCCATGTGGATATGGTAGGCGTCGAGGCAGACGCCGCATTCCGGACTGACCGCGTCGGCCAGTGCCAGCGCCTGGGCGCCGCGATTGAACAGATAAGTCTCGAAGCGGTTGAGCGGCTCGACGGCGATCTTGACGCCGACCTTCTTGGCGTGGCTGAAGCATTCGCGGGTTGCGTCGACCACCCACTTCCATTCCTCTTCCTCGGTGCCGTCAGGAACCACCTTGCCGACCGTGGCCGGAACCAGGGTGATGATCTCGCCATCGAGTTCGCTGACCATGGTCAGCACGTCCTTGACGTACTGTACGGAGCGCTCGCGCTGGCCCTGGTCCCTGGCGGCAAGGTTGCGCTCGCCCAGCATCAAGGTCACCGCACCCCAGCAGCGGATGCCATGCTCTCTCAAGAGCGCCCGCGTCTCCTTGGTTTTGTATTGCTCGGGCTCGCCGGAAATCTCGATCGACTCATAGCCGAATTTCTTGATGCGCTTGAGCGTGGTCTCCAGGGGTTCCGCGCGCATCCAGTTGTGCGTCGAAAGATGCATGGTCTGTCCTTCCAAATTGGTCCGTATGGTTTGCCTGCGACATGCATCGCCGAAAGACGACGCAAGCGTTCCTCCCCAAGGCCTCCCCAGCCCTTCCCCGCAAACTGGTTCGACCAATTGGGCCTGAGGCGAGGTCTACAGCAAATTCTCCTGAACGGCAAGAAGCGTGGCGGCGTAACGCGGCATGCGAATTATTCCCTTGATTATATTGCAATATGTGCCGATATCCCGGATGTGCGGAGGGCTTGGCCGAACCATTGTGAGGCTTGACCAAATTCCCCTATTTGGTAATACCAGAATGGCAATGCCTGCAAAGCGCACGATGCGAAAGACCAAAGTGGCTGGCCCTGTTTTCAATCAGCGCTATGCTTGGTCGACAAAGAAGGGGAGGATGCCTATGCCGACGACAATGAAGGGTCCCGGGCTGTTTCTGGCGCAGTTCGCGGGCGATGCCGCGCCATTCAATTCGCTGGCCTCGATCACCAAATGGGCTGCCGGTCTCGGCTACAAGGGCGTGCAGATCCCGACCTGGGACCGACGCCTGTTCGACCTTGAGAAGGCGGCGTCCTCCAAGGCGTATTGCGACGAGGTGAAGGGCATCTGTGCCGATGCCGGCGTGGAGATCACCGAATTGTCGACGCATCTGCAGGGTCAATTGGTGGCGGTGCATCCGGCCTACGACACGCAGTTCGACGGCTTTGCGCCGGCTTCGGTGCACAGCAATCCCCAAGCGCGACAGAAATGGGCGGTCGAGCAGATGACCTTCGGCGCCAAGGCGTCGCGCAACCTCGGCCTCGATGCCTCTGTGACCTTCTCCGGCGCATTGGCCTTCCCTTACCTCTACCCTTGGCCGCAGCGGCCGGCCGGCCTGATCGAGGAGGCCTTCGCCGAACTCGGCAAGCGTTGGAAGCCGATCCTCGATGTCTATGAGGACAATGGCGTCGATGTCGGCTACGAAATCCATCCCGGCGAGGACGTGTTCGACGGCGCCACCTTCGAAATGTTCCTCGATGCGGTCGGCGGCCATAAGCGTTGCAACATCAACTACGATCCGTCGCACTTCCTGTTGCAGCAGCTCGACTATCTCGAATTCATCGACATCTATCACGAGCGCATCAAGGCCTTCCACGTCAAGGACGCCGAGTTCAATCCGACCGGCCGGCAAGGCGTCTATTCCGGCTATCAGGGTTGGGTAAATCGGGCCGGCCGCTTCCGCTCGCTGGGCGATGGGCAGGTGGATTTCGGCGGCATCTTCTCCAAGCTGACGCAGTACGATTATGATTCCTGGGCAGTGCTGGAATGGGAGTGCTGCCTGAAACATCCGGAGGATGGCGCGGCAGAGGGCGCGCCCTTCATCCAGCATCACATCATCCGGGTGACGGAGAGGGCGTTCGACGATTTCGCCGGCGGCACCACCGACAAGAAGCTGCTGCGCGCAATGATGGGCATTTAGCGCCGGGAGGGATAGGTTCAGGCCGAGATCTTCGGCCTACGACCCCACCCGATCCGCTGCGCGGATCGACCTCCCCTCAAGGGGAGGTAAGCACAACGAGGGAGACAACAAAAAATGGTCGGCGCATCGAAGTCGGAAACGGGAGGCGGCCCGATCCGCTATGGCATGGTCGGTGGCGGCCAGGGCGCCTTTATCGGCGCGGTGCACCGCATCGCGGCGCGCATGGACAATGAGTTCGTGCTGGTTGCCGGTGCACTCTCTTCCGACCCCGCCCGCGCCAAGTCTTCGGCGGCCGAACTCGGGCTCGATCCGGACCGCAGCTATGCGTCCTACGCCGAGATGGCCAAGGCCGAGGCGAAGCGTACCGACGGTATCGAGGCGGTGGCCATCGTCACCCCCAACAATGTCCACGTGCCGGCAGCCAAGGCCTTCCTCGAGGCCGGCATCCACGTCATCTGCGACAAGCCGCTGGCGACGACGCTGGCCGAAGCAAAAAAACTGGCGGCGATCGTCGAGAAGACCGGCAAGGTGTTCGTGCTGACGCACAATTACACCGCCTATCCGATGGTGCGGCAGGCGCGCGAGATGGTGGCCAAGGGCATGCTCGGCGACATCCGTATCGTGCAGTCCGAATATCCGCAGGACTGGCTGACCGAGGATCTCGCCGCCACCGGCCAGAAGCAGGCATCCTGGCGCGGCGATCCGAAACAGGCGGGCGCCGGCGGGGCTCTGGGCGACATCGGCACGCATGCCTACAATCTTGCTCGCTTCGTTTCCGGACTGGAGCTGGACTCCCTGTCGGCCGATCTCGATGCCTTCGTGCCGGGACGGCAACTCGACGACAACGTCAACGTCATGCTGCGCTTCAAGCCGAACGGAAAAACGCATCCGGCCAAGGGCATGATCTGGGCAAGCCAGGTGGCGCCGGGCCATGAAAACGGCCTGAAGCTGCGCATCTATGGCTCGAAGGGCGGGCTGGAATGGGTGCAGGCCGACCCGAACTATCTCTGGTACACGCCCTTCGGCCAGCCAAAGCAATTGATCACCCGCAACGGCGCCGGCGCATTGCCGGTGGCGGGCCGCGTCAGCCGCGTGCCGTCAGGCCATCCCGAGGGCTATCTCGAAGGTTTCGCCAACATCTATCAGGAAGCGGCGCGGGCCATCCGCGCGGCGCGCCGCAAGGGCGGCAAGCCGGCAAAGGATGTCGTCTTCCCGACCATCGAGGACGGCGTCGAAGGTATGGCCTTCATCGAGGCCTGCGTGAAGTCGTCCAAGAAAAACGGAGCGTGGACGAAGCTTTGACCGGCGTGCCGATCTTCAGGTGATGCCGGCCTGCAAGCGGCTGTTCCTGCGCTTCCGGTGTTCACGTGCGAAAAGTACGCTCCGGTTCCCGGAAACGACCATTTTGGCTCGGCCTGATCTGAAGCTTGGAAACCCGGCGGGCTTAAAGTGGGGAGGAGCGTCGATGAAAATCGGCATGTGCATGTTCTTGTGGACGACGGCGGTATCGAAGAAGCACGAGCCATTGCTTCGCGACATCAAGGCGACAGGCTTCGACGGCGTCGAGATACCGGTCTTCGCCGGCACGCCCGACGACTACAGGAAACTGGGCGAGTTGCTCGATCGCATCGGGCTGGAGCGGACCGCGGTTTCGGCGATGGGCGATCCGGCGATGAACCTGATCTCGGCCGACGCGGCAACGCGCAAGGCGGGAATCGACTATATGAAATGGGCTGTCGATTGCGCCGATGCACTTGGCGCGAGCACATTGAGCGGACCGCTGCATTCGACGCTCGGCGCCTTTTCCGGCAGCGGGCCGACGGCAGCGGAGAAGAAGCGCTCGATTGCTTCGCAACGCGCCATCGGCGACCATGCCGGCAAGCGGAACGTCACAATCGGGCTCGAGGCGCTCAACCGTTTCGAATGCTACCTCGTCAACACGATGGCGGACCTGTCGGAGCATATCGACGCCATCGACCGCCCGCACATCAAGGCGATGTACGACACTTTCCACGCCAACATCGAGGAGGCCGACCCGATCGGAGCTTACACGAAGCATCGCGGCAACATCGTGCATATCCACATATCGGAGAACGATCGCGGCGTGCCGGGGCGCGGCAACATCCAGTGGAAGGAGACTTTCGCGGCCATCCGCAAGAGTGGCTACGACGACTGGCTGACGATCGAGGCCTTTGGCCGCTCGTTGAAAGACCTGGCGGCGGCGACCAAGGTGTGGCGCGATTTTTCCGAAACGCCGGAGGCGGTTTATCGGGATGGCTACAAGCACATCCGGAACGGGTGGAAGAAGGCGGCTTAGGCTCCTCCCTTCGTCATCCACGGGCGGAGCGGGAGCGAAGCGGACGCGGAGACCCGAGGATCCATGCCGCGACCTCGATGCTCCGCAACGGTTCAGAATTCTGCATCGCTATATTCTACGGCTTAGGTGACGGCATGGATCCTCGGGTCTGCGCCGCGTCGCTTCGCTCCTTGCTCCGCCCGTGGATGACGAAGGCGGCGCGGGCCGCTACCAAGCAGGGCGTTGATCAACCCTGCCGGGCTTGCATCCTGTTGTAGTCGTGGATGGTCCGGCTCAGCCTACGGCGCAGGAAGTTCGAGATGTTGTCGAAGATGAAGACGACCAGCAGGATCAGCAGCACCATGTAGAAGACGTTGGCCCAGTTGGAGTTGGTGCGCATGGCTTCCCACAATTTCAGGCCGATGCCGCCGGCACCGACGGCGCCGATAATGGTCGCGCCCCTTGTGTTGGATTCCCATTGGTAGAGTGTCTGGCTGATGAAGATGGGTATGACTTCCGGCATTACGCCATAACGCTGCACCAGCAGGCCGTTGGCACCGGTCGACTTGATGCCTTCGCGCGGTTTGTCGTCGATGTTCTCAAGACCTTCCGAATAGACTTTGCCGAGCGTGCCGATCTCGGTGAAGAAGATCGCCGCGCTGCCGGCCAGCGGCCCGGGGCCGAAGGCGCGGGTGAAGAACAGCGCCCAGATCAGCATGTCGACGGAGCGCATGAAGTCGAAGAAGCGCTTGAGCACCTGGCTGAGCGCGCCGCTCGGCGTGATGTTGCGGGCGGCGAAGAAGGCCAGCGGGAAGGCGACGATGCCGCCGAGCAGCGTGCCGAGAAACGCCATGACGATGGTCTGCAGCAGCTTCGTCCAGACATCGCCGTGCTGCCATTGGGCGTTGTTCCAGATGTTGTCGCCGGCAAGCGCGAGGTTCGAAGTGCCCGGCTTCAGTTCAGGGCCCGATACGATCAGCGAGATCACTTCGCCGGCGGGCTTGCCGAAGAAGGGCGAGCGTGTGTCGAAGACGAAATTCGCCCAGCCGAGGAAGCGCTTGCGCACCTTGACCCGATCGACGGTGACGCGAACCTCGCCAACGAAGCCCATACTGGCCACCACCTCGTCATCATGCGCGGTGATCCAGTCCGGCACCTGGCCCTCGACCACCGGCTTGCCACTGGTCAGCGAGACGGGAACCGTCTGGCCGTGGGCGGTAATCGTCGCCTGCGTCTTGTCGAAGGTGACGGATTTTGCCGGCCCATCTATTTGCACGGTGAAAGTGCCGTCCGGGTTCCTGATCACCCAGTCGGGGTTCGGATTATCGCCAAGGGCTGAGAAGCGCGGATATTTTGGCGTGATCTCGGGTTGATCAAGACGGAATTCCGGCTGCAGATCGTAGCTGATCCACTGTGTAAGGAAGAGCGGCAGGCGCTCCCAGTGCGATTCCCTTAGCACCTGAGGCAGGCTGAAGAACCACATCGCATAGACGAGGTACAGCATTGTGCCCGTGACCAGGAACAGCGGGCCGTAGCGCTTGTAGGCCGGGCGACGGAACACCTGCGGGTAACGCTCCTCGATCGACAGGATTTCGTCGGCGGTCATCGCGGCCATGTCTTGTCTTTCTGGTTGACCATGATCTCTTCCGAAAAACGGTCTAGAGCATGATGCCGAAAAGTGTGAAGCGGTTTTCGGACGACATCATGCTCTAACTTTTTGATTTAGAGACGGATTCAGATTTCAGGTCGACTCGACCTGAAATCATCCGGCTCTAGGCGTTCATCATAAAGGCCTGTTCGCCCACCAGCTTGCGGCGCAGCCAGGCAGAGAACTGGTCGACGAGGAAGATGGTGGTGAACAGGAGCAGGACCAGCGCCAGCGTCTTGGCGCCGAAGCCGCGCGAGATGGAGAGCTTCAGTTCCTCGCCGATACCGCCGCCGCCGACCGCGCCGATGATGGTCGAAGCGCGCACGTTGATCTCAATTCTGAGCAGCGTGTAGGACATGAAATTGGGCAGCACTTGCGGCAGGTCGGCGAAGCGCACCCGCTCGAACCAGTTGGCGCCGACGGCGCGCAGGCCCTCCTCGGGACGCATGTCGATGTTCTCGTTGATCTCGTAGAACAGCTTGCCCAATGCGCCGATGGAGTGCAGGCCGATGGCGATGATGGCGGCGATCGGACCGATCGAGACGATGGCCGCGAACAGGCCGGCGATGACGATCTCGGGGAAGGCGCGCAGCAGTTCCATGAACCGCTTGACGATCAGCCGCAGCACCGGATGGGGCGTCAGATTGCGCGCCGCGATGAAGGAGAACGGCACGGCAAAGACGAAGCCGACGAAGGTCGAGACCAGCGCCACATTCACGGTGGTCAGCATCAGCTCGAAATATTCGGGGACGTAGAACCCGCCCCAGATATAGACGCGGCCGAGCGGGAAGTTGAATTCCTGGGTGCCGGTATCATGTGGCGAGGCGATGTCGAACAGGGCCCGCCAGACGTCGTTCCAATCCTTGGGAACAAGCCAGCTCAGGAAATCCAGAAGGTGGGGCAGCCGGTCGAAGAAATGCCCGGCATTGGCTTCGTCGGCGAACCACATGCTGGCGAACATCGCCACGAGCAGCAGGGCGACGCCCAACGCCGTATAGAAGCGGCGAAGCGACGTCTGGCGTCGCCAGGCATCAGCCATCTGGTGGGGGGCGCCGGAAGGGGCGGGAACGGAAAGGGTCATGATCGGGGATGCAAAAAGGGCGGCGCTTTCAGCACCGCCCTTTCCGATTTCATCATCAGCCGCCGATGGCTGCCTTACGGGCTTCGACGATGACGCTGTAGAAGTCCGGCTTCACCGGAACGTAACCGGTGAAATCGCCGCCTTCGACGCCTTCGAAGCAAGCCTTGTCCTTCTTGGGCAGGTCGGTGAAGAAGGCCGTGAGCTTTGCAGTCATCTCGTCGCCGAGCGCGGTGCGCACGACCAGCGGGCCGTTCGGGATCAGGCCCGAGCGCCAGACTTCAACGAAGTCGTTCGGATCGACGGCACCCTTGGCGACTTCCTTGTGGAAGGTGCCGGAGCTGTAGCCGTTCTTGAAGTCGCCGATGCCCGAGGAATCGTCGACAGCGACATCGACCTTGCCGTCGCGCACGGCCAGAACGTTGTTCTCATGGCCGCCGTTGAACTGGGTCGAAGCGAAGAAGCTGTCGTTCGGCATGCCGGTGGTCTTCGGAATCTGAGTCAGCGGGATCAGATAGCCCGAAGTCGAGTCCGGGTCGGCGTAGCCGAGTTTCTTGCCCTTGGCCGACATGATGTCCTTTATGCCCGAGGACTTCAGCGCCATGCCGATCGAGTAATAGCCGGTGGAACCGTCGGTCTGTTTGGTGGTGAGGATCGGGGTGACGGCTTTCGGGTCCTTGATGTAGACGCTGGCATAGCCGGAAGCGCCGAGCTCGGCGAAGTCGAGCGTGCCGCCGAGCAGGCCCTGGATGACGCCGTCATAGTCGGCGGCGGGGAACAGCGAGACCTTCTCGAAGCCGAACTCGGTCTTCAGGTGGTCGGCCAGGCACTGGTAGTTGCGCAGGCGGTCGGTCTCGTTTTCACCGCCGAGAATGCCGACGCGGAATTCTTTCATGTCGGCGGCATGGGCCATGCTGGTGGCCATCGCGAGCACCGAAACGGCGCCAAAAATCATTTTCCTGAACATATGACGTCTCTCCTGTAGGTTCCGGCCCCGCGCCGGCAGCGTTCTTGATTTTGACGGTGCCCTTGACGCGGGCGGACGATCCAGTACGGCTTTTCTTGGCCCATGATCTTTCCCGAAAAACGAATTCCACTTTTCGGGATAATGGGCTCAGTATCCCGGGAAAGCGGGTTCGAGCGGTCCGGCGGATGCGGTAATCTTTTGTTTGTAGGCAACGCTGGTCGAGGTGATGGCCTCCGAGATTTCGCTGCCATTGGCATCGGCGCCGTAGACAAGACGCACGGCGTCGCGGTCGAGTTCTTCGGGCGGACCGTCGAAGACGACCTTGCCGGCGGCCATGCCGATGATGCGGTTGCAATAGGCGCGGGCGGTGTCCAGCGTGTGCAGGTTGGTGACGACGGTGATGCCTTCGCGCAGGTTGATGTCCTGCAGCGAATCCATAACCACCTTGGCATTGAGCGGGTCGAGCGAGGCGATCGGCTCGTCGGCGAGGATCACCTTGGGCTGCTGCATCATGGCGCGGGCTATCGCGACGCGCTGCTGCTGTCCGCCCGACAACGTGCCGGCGGGCTGGAGCGCCGTGGGCGCGATGTCGAGCCGTTCCAGCGCCGCGACCGCCTCGGCGCATTCGGCGCGCGAGAACATGCCCAGAAGATTGGACAGGGTCGAACGATGGTTTAGTTTGCCGAGCAGCACGTTGGTCAGCACGTCGAGACGCGGCACCAGGTTGAACTGCTGGAAGATCATGGCGCAGTCGCGCTGCCAGCGCCGCAGTGGCGAACCACGCAGCCCGGAGACCTCGGCGCCGTCAAAAAAAATCGACCCCTGGCTGGGATCGACAAGACGGTTGATCATGCGAAGAAGGGTCGACTTGCCAGCGCCGGAACGGCCAATGATACCGACCATCTGACCCTGCGGGATCGAAATGTTGACGTCGCTGACGGCGGTGTTCTTGCCAAATCGTCGGCTGACACCGCGGATTTCGAGCGTGGCAGAGGTAGCTGACATGGGGCCGGGCTCCAGTCCAGTCGCGATTGAAGGTCTGTTGGGTCTTCGCTAGCGCAGCGCCATGAACCTGCGGTGTCGGATTGATGTCAGTTTTGTTACTACCCACAGGCCTGCGCCAGGCGTTTGGAGGGGACGATCAGCCGAGCACCAGCAGTTCCTCGAAATGCTTCATGTCATGGAACGCGCAGAATGCGGGATGCTTGATCTCGATCACCGGGGCCTGCCGTACGAAAAGCGCAAGGCAATCGTCGAACAGCGCCTGCCATGCCGACGCCCTGTCATCCGCAAGCCGTTGGATCTGATAAGCGAAGGTGATGTGAAAGACGTAGGTTTCGTGATCAGGGTGCCGGTATCCGAACGGCACCGCGAGTGCGTCGCGCCATTCGCGCATGATGCGCACGTCCTCGTCCGTCGCGCCGGCAACGGTAAGGCCGGTCGGCACGACCTCGATAACCTTGATGTTGAAGGGAGGCAAGCCTTCGAAACCCTTCAGGCGTTCCAGATAGAGGCGGGTCATGGCGTCAATGCTGGTGTCGAGCGGCACATCCTGTGGCCAGTAAGGCAAGCGGCGGCGATATTCGATGATGCCCTGGAACAGCGTCATGTGCAGGCTGGAGACCGGCGTGAAGGCAAGGCGGTCGGCATCCGGCATTGCCGTCATCCGATCGCGCACGGCCAGCACCACCGCTTCGGAGGGCGAGCCGCCGACCAGATGGCTGACGACGGTGTTGCCGGGCTCGAGGAGAAAGTTGCCCGATGCATCGTAGCGCGTGCCAAGGTGCGCCGGCGGCGTCGGATTGTAGCCGGCAAAGAATCCGGCGAGCGAGGGTCTGACAGTGTCGAGCATGGCGATCTCCTTGGGAGATGGCGTCCTGTCCGAGTCCTGTGTCAAGGGTATGAAACGACCCCTCCTCAACAACGATGCACTGGGTTATCCGCCGTACTTCTCCAGAAACGCCTCGGCCTCGAGTTCGCGAAAATCGTCGAGCGAAGCACGCAGCCTCGCATGGTCCCAGTCCCACCAGGCCAGCGCCTGATAGCGCTCAGCGGTGCGGCGGTCGAAGCGCTCGCGGATCGGTTTGGCCGGCACGCCGGCGACGATGGTGTAAGGCGCGACATCCCTGGAGACCACCGCACCGGCGCCGACCGCGGCGCCATCGCCGACGGTGACGCCGGGCAGCACGGTCGAGCCGTGACCGAGCCAGGTGTCGTGACCGATGGTGACGCGTTTGGCACGGCGCTGCGCGAAAAACTCGCTCTCGTGCTCGGCATCGTCCCAATAGTCCGAGGCGCGGTAGGTGAAGTGGTGCAGCGTCGGCCGCCAGGTCGGGTGGTTGGTGGCGTTGAGGCGGACGCTGGCGGCGATGTTGGCAAACTTGCCGATCGTCGCGCACCAAACGGCGCAGTCCTGCATCATGTAGGAATAGTCGCCGAGCTCGCTTTCCGAAACCCGGCTGCGGTCGGCGATCTCGGTCCAGCGGCCGAGTGTCGAATTGTGTACCTCCGCCGTCGGGTGGACCAACGGCGTCTCGGACAACTTCCTGGTCATGCGGCGAGTTTTCCCGGAGCAAAGGCGGTGACGTCGATGACGCGGTCGGCGACCGCTTCGCGCACGTCATGGTCGTGGAAGATGCCGAGCAGCGCGACGCCTGTCGCCTTCTTGGCGGCGATGAGTTCGATCACCACGTCGCGGTTCGTTGCGTCGAGAGATGCGGTCGGCTCGTCGAGCAGCAGGATCGGATGTTCGGTGATGAAGCCGCGCGCGATGTTGACGCGCTGCTGCTCGCCGCCCGAGAAGGTCGCCGGTGGAAGCGCCCACAGTTTTTCCGGCAAATTGAGTTGCGCCAGCAAGGCGCGTGCCTTGCCTCTGGCTATCTCGCGTTCTTCGCCGCGCTCGACCAGCGGTTCGGCCACGACATCGAGCGCCGAGACGCGCGGCACGGTGCGCAGGAATTGGCTGACATAGCCGATGGTTTGCCGGCGCACGGCCAGCACGGTGCGCGGGCTGGCATTGGCGAGATCGATCAGGCCGCCTTCATGGCTGACGATGATCTGGCCTTCGTCGACGGCATAGTTGCCGTAAAGCATTTTCAGGATCGAGCTCTTGCCGGCCCCGGAGGGACCGCCTAGCACCGTGCATTCGCCAGCCTTGATCGAGAACGAAACAGCTGCGACGACCGGCAATTTGATGCCGTCGCGCAGATGCATGGTGAAGCTTTTGGCGACATCGGAGACAACGAGCGGGGTTGGCATCAGAAAGTCCTCCGGTCGCCATTCGATAGTGATCCTGCGTGGAGCCAAGCGCCCCCCTCTGGCCTGCCGGCCATCTCCCCCTCAAGGGGGGAGATCGGATGTCGCGTCGGCTTTCGCCAATATTCAACGTTGCAGAATGAGCGAGGCAAAAGAGCCGCTGATCTCCCCCCTTGAGGGGGAGATGGCCGGCAGGCCAGAGGGGGGTACGCCGGAGCGAGCATGATCAAACCTGCAGAATCGAGGAAACGAGAAGCTGGGTGTAGGGCGCGCGCGGGTCGTCGAGCACGCGGTCGGTGAGGCCGCTTTCGACGACGCGGCCGTCCTTCATCACCATCATCCGCTGCGACAGCAGCCGAGCCACGGCGAGGTCGTGGGTGACGACGATGGCGGCCAGGCCAAGATCGGTGACGAGCCCGCGCAAGAGATCAAGCAGGCGCGCCTGCACGGAAACATCGAGGCCGCCGGTCGGCTCATCCATGAACACCAGGCGTGGGCCGGTGACGAGGTTGCGGGCGATTTGCAGGCGCTGGCGCATGCCGCCGGAAAAGGCGCGCGGTTCGTCGTCGATGCGGTCTTCCTCGATCTCGACTCGCGACAGCCAGTCGACGGCGGTGGCGCGGATCTTGCCGTAGTGCCGGTCGCCCACGGCCATCAGCCGTTCGCCGACATTGGCGCCGGCCGACACCGTCATGCGCAGGCCGTCGGCCGGGTTCTGATGGACAAAGCCCCAGTCGGTGCGCATCAGGAATCGGCGCTCGGCCTCGCTCATGCGGTAGAGCTCGCGGAACTGGCCGTCGCGCATACGATAGCTGGCGGTGCCGGAGGAAGGCAAAAGCCGCGTCGACAGGCAGTTGAGCAGCGTCGTCTTGCCGGAACCGGACTCGCCGACGACAGCCAGAACCTCGCCCGGCCACAGGTCGAACGAAACGTTGTCGCAGCCGACGCGCGAGCCATAGAATTTGGAAAGCGCCGAGACGCGGAGCAGCGGTTCGTCGGTCATTGTGCCGCCTCCATTTTTTCCGAGGCAAGAAGGCTTTCGGGGGCAAGATGACCGCGATGGCCGTCTTCGCGCCGCTTCTCGCAATGGTCGGTGTCGGAGCAAACGAACATGTGGCCGCCATGGTCGTCGAGGATGACCTCGTCGAGATAGACATTCTCGGCCCCGCACAGCGCGCAGGGCTGGTCGAAGGTCTGTATCTCGAACGGATGGTCCTCGAAGTCGAGGCTGACCACGTCGGTGAAGGGCGGCACCGCGTAGATGCGCTTTTCGCGGCCGGCGCCGAACAGCTGCAGGGCCGGCGAGCGATGCATTTTCGGGTTGTCGAATTTCGGCGTCGGCGAGGGATCCATCACATAGCGGCCCTCGACCTTGACCGGATAGGCATAGGTGGTGGCGATGCGGCCGTGTTTGGCGATGTCCTCATAGAGCTTCACATGCATGAGGCCGTATTCCTCCAGCGCATGCATTTTCCGCGTCTCGGTTTCGCGCGGTTCGAGGAACCGCAGGGGTTCAGGAATCGGCACCTGGTAGACCAGAACCTGGCCTGCACTCAGCGGATGTTCGGGGATGCGGTGGCGGGTCTGGATGATGGTGGCGCTGGCCGTATCGGTGGTCACCGCGACATTGGCGACCTTCTTGAAGAAGGCGCGGATCGAGACGGCATTGGTGGTGTCGTCGGCGCCCTGGTCGATGACCTTCAGCACATCGTCCGGTCCGATGATCGAAGCGGTGACCTGGACGCCGCCGGTGCCCCAGCCGTAAGGCATCGGCATTTCTCGCGAGGCGAACGGCACCTGGTAGCCGGGGATGGCGATGCCCTTCAGGATCGCGCGGCGGATCATCCGCTTGGTCTGTTCGTCGAGATAGGCGAAGTTGTAGCTGGCGATGTCGGTCATGCTGAGACTTCCAGTCCTTTGGCATAGCGCGCCAGCCGCTGGTTCAGCGTCCCGGTGTGCAGTTCGAACATGTGGTTGTCGTCGTCGTAGAAATAGATCGAGCGGCCCTCACCCTCGACGCGTGGGCGCGGCGGGCGCATCTCAAGCCCGAGCTTGCCGACGCGCTCGGCATAGCGGTCGAAATCGGCGTCATCGATCTTGAAGGCGACGTGATTGTAGCTGCGCTCCGGCAGCGGCTCGCCTTCCATGATGGCGATCCAGATGTCGCCGATCAGGAAGAATTTTTCGCGCGACAGCGAGAACTGTTCGGCATCGCTGGCATAGACCTCGCGCGCATCGAACACGCCCTCGAGAATCCTGGTCATCCGGCCGAGATTGCGCACGATGAAGGTCATGTGTGACAGGCCGTCGATCATTCCGCGGCCTCCCTTTTCTCTTCCGCCTTCGTGGGGGTTTCGCGGGCCTCATACTCGGCGCGCATGCGGCGTACGAGGTCGAGCTCGGCCTGGAAGTCGACATAGTGCGGCAGCTTCAGATGCTCGACGAAGCCGGTCGCCTGGACATTGTCGGAATGCGAGATGACGAACTCCTCGTCCTGCGCGGCGGCAACGATATCCTCGCCGAGTTCGGAGGCACGCAGTGCCCGGTCGCAGAGCGCCATGGCCATCGCCTTACGCTCGCTCTGGCCGAAGACGAGACCGTAGCCGCGGGTGAATTGCGGTGGCGCCTTGGCCGAGCCCTTGAACTGGTTGACCATCTGGCATTCGGTGACCCGCACCGTGCCAAGCGGCACGGCAAAGGGCAGTTCGGGAACGTCAAGCTCCAGCTCGACCTCGCCGATGCGGATCTCGCCGACGAAGGGATGGTTGCGGGCATAGCCGCGCTGGGTGGAATAGCCGAGCGCCAGCAGAAAGCCCTCATCGCCGCGCGACAGCGCCTGCAGGCGGATATCGCGCGCCATCGGAAATTCCAGCGGCTCGCGGGTGATGTCGCCGGGGACATGGTCCTGCGGCATCTCGCCATCCGGTTCGATCAGGCCTTCGCGGGCGAGGATGGCCGAGACGCGCGGCATGGGCTGCACTTCCGTGTCGCGCCGCAAGGGTTCGGCGACATCGGCGCCTGCGGCCAGCCCGGGATCGAGCAGGCGGTGCGTGTAGTCGAAAGTCGGGCCGAGCAACTGTCCGCCGGGAAGGTCCTTGTAGGTCGCCGAGACGCGCCGCTCGACCAGCATTGTGCCGGTGTCGATCGGCTTGCTGTAGCCGAAGCGCGGCAGCGTGGTGCGATAGGCGCGCACCAGGAAGATCGCCTCGATCATGTCGCCGCGTGCCTGTGCGATGGCGAGCGCGGCGAGTTCACGGTCATAGAGCGAGCCTTCGCTCATCACCCGGTCGACTCCCAGCGCCAGCTGCTCGACGATCTGGTCGAGGCGCAGCGCCGGCACCGAACGGTCGCCGCGCCGGCGATCGGCAAGCAGGCTGTGGGCATTGGCGATTGCGGCTTCGCCGCCCTTTACCGCGACATACATCTTACGCCTCCATCGTCTTGATGCGCGTCGTGCGCGGCAGGCAAGCTATGCCGTCGGCGGCGGCGAGGATGATGTCGACGCCACGCGGAAAGCGCTTGGTATTCTGCTTCCACTGCTCGATGAAATGACGCGGCATCTGCGCCGGCGCGATCGTGGCGCTGGTCTCGATGCCGGGGCCTTCGAGCCGCAGCGGGACGCCCGAACCGAGGTCGCTGACCTGCAGGATCAGGGTCGTCGAGCGGTCGGGATAATCCTGCGTGCCCTGCGAAAAACCGTCGAGCGCCATCATCTCGGCGGGCGTGGCGACAAAGGCGAAATGCGCGTCGGCGGGCGTGTTGGCCAGCGGCGCGCCAGTGTGGAAGCCAAGCCAGGAGATGACCGCCGCGGAGGCGTGCAGGGCAGGGTCGAGCCAGAGCGGCGTATCGCTGTCGCAGAGCGCCAGCGCGATGGCACCGGCGGTTGCCGAAAGCGGCGCCGGCGGCCGGGCAAGGACCGGCAAGGGTTGCACGCTGCCCGGCCGCGCCATCGCGTCCATGATCGCTCGGAAAACGGTCTGCGCGTTGAAGACCGGATCGGCGAATCCGCCCTCGATCGATTGGGCTGCGATGTCCATCAGTCTTCTCCGCGAACCATGGTGAAGAAATCCACCTTCGTTGCCGCCGTCTCGGCGCGGCGCTTTTCATGGGCAGTGGCGAGCGCAGTCCGCAAAGGCGCGATCAGCCTGGTCTCGACCACGGTGCGGTGGGCGGGGTCCTGCCACAGCGCATCGGCGATGGCCGCCAGCTTCGCCTTCTGCTTGTCGCGGCCAAGCGCGTAGCAATGGCCGACCTGTCCGGACGGCAGCCGGACAGTGGCTCGGGTGACGGTCGCTTCACCGACATTGAATGGCGCACCGCCGCCGCCGATGCGGCCGCGCAGCGTCACCAGGCCGGTTTCGGGACCGCGCAGCAGCTCGGCTTGCGAAGGCAGGCCGGCCTCGTTCCAGAGCCGGACGATGTCGTCGCCGCTCGATTGCGCCAGCGTCGCCATGGCGGCCTTCCGCTCGGCCTGGTCGCGGGCTTCCTGTCCTCGCATCGCCTGTTTTCCTTGCTGTTAAATTTGTCTATTGATATAGACGACTATACAAATTATACTCTTTATCTAGCGTGAGTCCATGACGGGTGGATGACAAGATTGAGAGGGTGGGGCCAGGGGATGATCGGGCAGCAAATGGCCGACAGCATAGAGCGACGCAGCGGCGTTTCGTTATGGCGCCAGATCGCCGACAAGATTCTGCAATCGATCGCCATCGGCGATTTCGCCGAGAATGCCGCGCTGCCGCCCGAGGTGGCGCTGGCCGAACGCTACGGTGTCAACCGCCATACCGTTCGCAGCGCCATATCGGCCCTTGTCCAGGAAGGGATTTTGCGGGCCGAGCAGGGACGCGGCACTTTCGTGCTGTCGCGCAAGCGGCTCTCCTATCCGATCGGCGCGCGCACGCGCTTTTCCACCGGCCTGCAAGGGCAGACGTCTGAACGGCACATCGTGTTGCTCTCCTCATCGGTCGAGTCCGCCAGCCAGCGTGTCGCCGAGGGTCTTGGGTTGGCCAAAGGGGCGGAGGTGGTAAGGCTGGAGACGCGCGGTGAAGCCGACGGCCGGCCGGTGTCACGCGCCGCCGGCTGGTTCGATGCCAGGCGCTTTGCCGGTATCGACAAGGCCATGGCTGAGACAGGATCGGTCACGGCGTCGCTGGCGCGTTTCGGAATAGATGATTATCTCCGGCAATCGACCGTGCTGTCGGCGCGCCATGCCGATGCGGCCGACCTTGCCGACCTCGACCTGCAGCCCGGCGCCATCGTGCTGGTCACGGTCGCCGTCAACGTCACGCCCGACGGCCAACCGATCCAGTTTTCGGAGTCGCGCTTTCCGGCAGAGCGGGTCGAGTTGAAGTTGTCGGTGATCAATTAGCGCCCAACGTTGTCATCCTTGGGCGAAGCAGTCGCGAAGCGACGTCGCGGAGACCCAAGGATCATGCCGCGATGTCGGCCGAGGGATGCAGCGTTCTGCACTGCGGCAACGCTTCGAGGTCGCGGCATGGATCCTATGATCTGCGCCGCGTCGCTCCTTGCTCCGTCATAGGATGACGAGGCGATAGGTGTTTCGGCCAGTTGCCAAGGCAGCGATCTGCCAAAGTCCCCGCTTAACGATCCGCCGAATCTCGTGTTGGAACGGATATCTTATCCGACCTCGATCACGGCCTTGATCAAGCCCGATTTCTCGTGCGCCCAGCGGGCGAGGTCGAGCGGCGTGCCGGCCAGAGTGGTGCGGTGGGTGACGAGCCTGGCCAACGGCACGGCGCCGCTGCGGATCGAAGCGGCGACATGCTCGAAGTCGGCGCGCAAGGCGTTGCGGCTGCCGATCAGCGTCATCTCCCGTTTGTGGAACTCCGGGTCGGAGAAGGCGATGTCATCCTTGACGACGCTGACCAGCACCAGCGTCCCGCCATGCGCGACATGGGCGAAGGCTGACTGCACCGACTGGGTGTTGCCGGTGGCGTCGAAGACCACGTCGAACCCTTCGCCGCCGGTTGCCTCCCGTACCAGATCGGCCGCCGGCGCTTGCGAACCGTCAAGGATCGAGAAGCCGAGCTCGCTTGCGGCAAAGGCCAGTCTTTCGCTGCTCATGTCGAGCAGGCTGACATCGAGCCCGGCGATACGGGCGAAGAGGGCGGTGCCCAGCCCGATCGGGCCGGCGCCGATGATCAGAGTGCGCGCGCCGGGTTCAGCGCGCGAGCGCCGCACGGCATGCGCGCCGATGGCCAGGAATTCTATCGCCGCGGCGTCGGCGAGCGACAGGCCGTTGGCGGGATAGAGGTTCCGTGCCGGCACCAGGATCTGTTCGCACATGGCACCATCGCGATGCACTCCGAGCACTTCGATCCGCACGCAGCAATTCGGCTTGCCATGCCGGCAGCCGATGCATGTGCCGCAAGCAAGATAGGGGTTGATGACGACCGGCTCGCCAATGGCCAGATCGACGCCTTCACCGGTCTCGATGACCGCCCCCGACACCTCATGGCCCATGATTCTGGGGTAGGCGAGGAAGGGGTGCTTACCCTCGAAAATATGGTAGTCGGTGCCGCAGATGCCGACATGGCTGACCGCGACCAGCGCCCAGCCGGGGAGCGGTCGGCCGGGTGCGGGACGATCTTCCAGGATGAGGTCGCCGGGCGAACGGCAGACGACGGCTTTCATGACGCAGTTCCAGTTTCAAAAAGGGCGCCGGCCTGCGGCTGAGCCGACCGGCGCATTGGGTCAGGGAGGATCTATTTGCCGCGGCGGCGCAGACCGTCGAAATAGACGATGACGATGATCAGCACGCCGGTGATGACACGCTGCCAGAAGGCGTTGACGTTGAGCAGGTTGGCGCCGTTGTTGATGGTGGCCAAGATGAAGGCGCCGAGCAGTGGGCCGTGCACCGAGCCGACGGCGCCAAACAGCGAGGTGCCGCCGATCACCGACGAGGCGATCGCCTGCAGTTCCCAGCCCTCGGCCTGGGTCGGATTGCCGATGCCGATGCGCGACGCGAGCAGCACGCCGACGAACGCCGCGCAGAGACCCGACAGCGTGTAGGCCATGAAGATGGTGCGCTGGACATTGACGCCGGACAGGCGCGAGGCCTCGGCATTCGAGCCGACCGAAAAGAGATAACGGCCCCAGCGGCTGTGATGCAGGAAGACGTAAGCGGGTATGCCGACCAGGAGGACCATCCAGAACAGATTGGGGACGCCGAGGAAGGAATTGCGCGAGAATTCCTGGAAGGCATCATTGTTGATCGAGATCGAATTGCCGTTGGTCATCAGAAGGCCGATGCCGCGCAGCGACGTCAGCGTCGCCAGGGTGATGATGAAGGGCGGGAGGCCCATCTTGACGATGCCAAAGCCATGGAAGAGGCCGATGGCGACGCCGACCAGCAGGGTGAGCAGGATGGCGAGGAAAACCGGGATGCCGGCATTGATCAGCATTGCCGCAATGACGGTGGCGAAGCCGACCACGGCGCCGACGGACAGATCGATGCCGCCGGTGATGATGACGAAGGTCTGGCCGACAGCCAGGATGGCGATCATCGAGCCTTGACGCAAAAGGTTCGAGATGTTGTTGGCCGAGGCGAAGCTCGATGTCGCCAGCGACAGGATGACCCAGAGCAGCACCAGCAGCGCCAGCAGCGTCAACCCGAACAGGGCGTTATAGTTGCGCTTCGGTTTTTCGGCAGGAATCACCTCGGTGCTCATATCTTTCCTCCCAGCTTTTCTTGTTTCTCGGCGAGCGCCTGTGTGAGAATGTCCTCGTGATCGGCGGTTCGAAACCCATGCGTCGCCACCAGCTTGCCGCGGCGGAACACGTGCAGTGTGTCGGCCAGTTCATAGACCTCCGGCAAATAGGACGAGATCAGGATGATGCCGGCGCCTTTCGACAGGAGCGCGCTGAACAGGCGGTAGATCTCGGCCTTGGTGCCGACGTCGACGCCGACCGTCGGCTCGTCGAAGATGAACAACTTGGCGCCATGGGCCAGCCACTTGCCGATGACGATCTTCTGCTGGTTACCGCCCGACAGGCTGGAGGCCAATGCATTGCGTGTCGGCGTCTTGATCCTGAGATCGGCGATCTGTCGGTCGGCCTGGGTCTTTTCCTGGGCGCCGGAGATCAAGAGATTGTTGGAGATGCGCTTGTAGATCGGCAGATTGAGGTTGAGGCCGACCGGCAGGTTGAGGCAGAGGCCCTGGTCGCGGCGGCTTTCCGGCGCCAGCGCCATGCCGAGCTTGATGGCATCATGCTCGGAATTGATCTGGACGTCCTTGCCCTCCCACAGGATCTGGCCGGCCGATTTGCGGTGCCGGCCGTAGAGCGTGGTGACGAATTCACTGCGTCCGGCGCCGATCAGGCCGTAGAGCCCGACGATCTCGCCGGCGCGGACTGTCATCGACACGTTCTCGAAGCCTTTGCCCGAGAGGTTCCTGGCCTCGATGATCGCGGCGCCCGGCGTGAAATGCTCCTTGTGGTAGATTTGTTCGATCGAGCGGTTGATCATCAGCTTGACCAGTTCGGCGTCGTTGGTCTCACTGATGTTCCTGGTACCGACCAGCGTGCCGTCGCGCAGCACGGAGACGCGATCGGCCAGTTCGAAGACTTCCTCCATGCGGTGGCTGATATAGATGATGGTCACGCCCTCGGACTTCAGCCGGCGGATCAGGGTGAAGAGCTGGTCGGCCTCCTTGCGGGTCAGATAAGCGGTCGGCTCGTCGAAGATCAGGAATTTGGTGCCGCGCACGGTGGCGCGGGCGGCGGCGATCAGCTGTTGCTGCCCGATAGTGAGGTCGCCAAGAGTGACATGCGCGGGCAGGTCGAAGCCGAGACCGTCGATGATCTTCTGCGCTTCCTTGACCATGGCGCGCTGCTGCAGGATGCCGAAGCGCGAATTCTCCTCGCCGAGGAACATATTGGCGGCGACGGTCAGGTGACGGCAGAGCACGACCTCCTGGTGGACGGCGTTGATGCCCAGCTCCATCGCCTCGTGCGGGGTCGCGAGTGCCGCCGGCTTGCCTTCCCAGATCACCTCGCCGGAGGTGCGCGGCATGACGCCGGTCAGCAGCTTGATCAGGGTGGATTTGCCGGCACCATTCTCGCCGACGATGGCGTGGATCTCGCCCGACTTGAAGGCGAGGTTGACCGGCTTCAGCGCGTGGGTGCCCGGATATTTCTTCTCGAGGCCGCGCAGTTCCAGGATCGTCCTGCCGGGCTCCAGCACTGGGGCAGGGTGCAGGTCTTGCGCGGTCGATGTCATGACAATCCTCCAGACTGGCCTCCCAGATTGGCCTCACGATTTGGCGCGCTGCGAGGCTTTGGAACTCCCGCCGGAGCAGCCTAGCTCAAGGCGGCGGATTTCCAAGCGATATACGTTGGTTTCCGGGGCCGGGGCCCCGGAAACCATGTTTCCGTGCTGATGCTCAGTTGAGCTTCGGATTGAGCAGCGCGTCGATCTTGGGTTCCTTCATGTTGGCCTTGGTGACCAGATTGGCGCCGGTGTCGACATTGGCCTCGACCTTCTCTCCCTTGGACGCGGCAAGCGCGGTCTTGATGCCGTCATAGCCCATCCGGTAGGGATCCTGGACGACGAGGCCGGAAATGACGCCGTCATTCAGGAACTTGATCAGCTTCTCGTCGCTGTCGAAACCGATCAGCGCGACCTTGCCGGCAAGCTTGTTCTCGGCGACCGCCTGGCCGACGCCCTGCGCCATGATCAGGTTGGACGCGAAGATGCCCTTCAGGTCCGGATTGGCGGTGATCAGGTCGGTCGCGATGTTGAGGCCGGTGGTGGCTTGGCCGTCGGCATATTTGTCAGCAATGAGTTCAAGGCCGGGGTACTTGGCTTTGAGCTCTTCCTTGAAGCCCTGGGCGCGCTGCTCGAGCGAGCCGGCCCCGGGGAGCGCGGTGATCAGGGCAACCTTGCCCTCGACCTTGCCGCCATTGGCGGCGCCGATGGCCGCTGCAAGACCGTCGGCCGCGACGCGGCCGCCCTGCACGTTGTCAGTGGTGAGGAACGAGGTGAAGGCCTTGGAGTCGGCGCTGGAGTCGATGCCGATGATCTTGACCTTGGCGGCGGCTTCGTCGATCGGCTTGCCGAGCGCCTTGGCTTCCGTCGGCGCGATGACGACGGCGGCCGGGTTGCCGGCGACGGCATTCTCAAGGATGGAGATCTGGCCGTTGACGTCGGTTTCGGCCTGGGCGCCGAGTTCCGGCACGTTGACGCCGAGATCCTTGCCGGCCTTGCGGGCACCGGCCAGAACGATCTGCCAGTAGAAGGACGTGGTGTCCTTGACGATGATCGGAATGGTCACGTCAGCCGCCGAAGCCGGAGCCGAGTGCATCATGCCGGCGAGCATGGAGGCGGCTGCGAGCGCCACCACCGCGCGGCGATTGAGAATGCTGGTCACGAAGTTCATAGGTATTTCCTCCCTAGTCGCCCGGTGAAACGTCACGGAAGTTCTGTTCGGATAGGCGCGGCCCAAACGGAACTTTATCAATAAAAAACAATTGCCCTGTTTTGATAATGCATCGATCCGGCCGACGCAAGCGGTGTTTCACGCCTCGCGGGCACTGACATATTCACACGCCGCGCTCCTTGGCGCCATTAAAACGCTCCCGTTCCGCTCCGTCGATGTATGGAACGTTAATTCCATATCTTAGTCAATATGGAATGTTCATTCTTATTTGTGGCTGACGGATTTGTGCAGTGAAACCTCCCTTCGGTCTGTCGGGGTGGCCGCTCACGCCAGTTTCTGTACCACCGTGTAGGGACGATATTTGGCGTATTCCGTCTCCGGCACGTCGATATCGAGTAGTTCGAGGTTGCGTGTCAGGTTCGCGAGCTTGGCGGTGCCGGTCAGCACGGTGGCGACTGCTGGCTCGTGGAGGGGAAACTGGAACGCGGCAGCGGCCAGCGGATAACCGCCTTCGTCGGCGATTTCCTCCATGGCGTCGACCCGGTCGAGCACGTCCCGGCTGGCGGGCTGGTAGTCGAAATGCGCGCCTTGCACCGGTCCGGTCGCCAATATGCCGGAATTGAAGACACCGCCTATGACCAGCGAAGTCTGTTGGGCCCGGCACAGCGGCAGCAGTTCGGCTTCCGCGCTGCGGTCGAGCAAGGAGTAACGGCTGGCGAGCAGGATGCAGTCGAGGGGCGCCCGGCGCATCACGTCGAGGCAGATCTGGACCTCGTTGACGCCGAGCCCATAGGCGGAAATGGTGCCGGCCCGTTTCAACTCCTCGAGCGCCTTGATGCCCCCATCCATCAACTGGCGAAAGTGCAGCTTGGTCTTCTCGCCGCCATGCGTGTAGACGCCGATGTCATGCACGTAGAGGATGTCTATTCTGTTCAGGCCGAGCCGTGCGTAGCTGAAGTGGACCGACCGCATGATGCCGTCATAGGAATAGTCATAGTCCAGCGCGAAGGGCAGGGGATCGACATAGGAGTGGTCGGGAACCTGGTCTTCAGGGACCGGGCGGAACAGGCGGCCGACCTTGGTGGACAAGACATAGGAATCGCGCGGCTTGTAGCGCAGGAAATCGCCGAAGCGCCGTTCCGACAGGCCGAAACCGTAGAAGGGCGCGGTGTCGAAATAGCGCAGGCCCGCATCCCAGGCGCCCTGCAGCGTCTCCATCGCCGCCTGGCGCGAACAGGCGCGGTAGAGGCCGCCGATCGCGGCGCCGCCGAAGCTGACCTCGGTGACCTCGAGCGGCGTCCGGCCGATGCGGCGTTTTTCCATGCACAACCTCCTCCATTGCGCGGAACCAAGATATCATCCAGAGCAATTCCGGGAAAAGTTCGTCGCCGTTCCGGAATTGCGCGAATGCAAAGAGCTAGAGCGTCGCGCCGAGGTGCCAGGGCACGAACTCGTTATCGCCGTAGCCAAAATCCTCGCTCTTGGTCTTGCGGCCGGAAGCCGTCTCGACGATCAGTTCGAAGATCTCGCGGCCCATGCCGGCGATGGTCTTTTCGCCCGAGGCGATGACGCCGCAATTGACGTCCATGTCCTCTTCCATTTGGTGATACATGGTCGAGTTGGTGGCGACCTTGATCGACGGTGTCGGCCGGCAGCCGAAGCAGGAACCGCGGCCGGTGGTGAAGACGATGACATTGGCGCCGCCCGCGACCTGGCCGGTGGCCGAGACCGGGTCGTAGCCGGGCGTGTCCATGAACACCAATCCGTTGCCGGTGACCTTCTCGGCATAGCCGAACACGCCGTTGAGTGGCGTCTGGCCGCCCTTGGCGACCGCGCCCAGCGATTTTTCGAGGATCGTGGTGAGGCCGCCGCGCTTGTTGCCGGGCGAGGGATTGTTGTCGATCGAGGCGCCATGCTTGGCGACATGGTCTTCCCACCATTTCACGTAGCCATCGAGCTTCCTGGCGATCTCGGGCGTCGCCGCGCGATAGGCGAGCAGATGTTCGGCGCCATAGATTTCCGTCGTCTCGGAGAGGATGCCGATGCCGCCGACGCCGGCCAGGATGTCGACGGCCGCACCCAGCGCCGGGTTGGCCGTGATGCCTGACATGCCGTCGGAGCCGCCGCACTGCAGGCCGACGACGATCTCGCTGACCGGGATCGGCTCGCGCTTCAGTTGGCCCACTTCCTCGGCGATCTCGGCCAATACGCCCATCGCCTTTTCCACCGATTTGCGCGACCCGCCGGCATCCTGGATGTTGAAGTGGCGCTTGCCGGCGGCGGCGCCCTTCTGGCCGTAGAGGGTCAACTGGTTGACCTCGCAGCCGAGACCGACCATCAGCACGCCACCGAAATTCGGGTGGCGGGCATAGCCCGCGAGCGTGCGGTGCAGCACCATCATGCCGTCGCCTGTGCCGCTCATGCCGCAGCCCTGGCCGTGGACGATGGGCACGAAGCCGTCGATGCCGGGATATTTCGGCAGCAGGGTCCGGTTGGCCGTGTCGGCGATGGAATGGCAGACGGTGGCCGAGCAATTGACGCTGGCGATGATGCCGATGAAGTTGCGCGTGCCGGCGCGGCCGTCGGCGCGGCGGTAACCCATGAAGGTGCGGGCGCGGTCGGCCTCGGTCGCGTGCTCGGCCTCGCTCGGCGGCACCACCGGCAGACGGCCGGCCTCGAAAACCAGATTGTGCGAATGGACATGCTCGCCCGGCGCGATGTCTATCGTGGCGCGGCCGATCGCCTGGGCGTATTTGACCACAGCTTCACCAGCGGCGATCGGCTTGATCGCCACCTTGTGGCCGGGCTCGATGACGGCGGTGGCAAGCGCGCCGCCCGGCAGCGCGGTGCCGATCTCGATGCGGCCATTGGCAACGGCGACATTGTCGGCGGGGGACAGAAGAATGGTGTTCGAGACGTTCACGGGCGGCTTCCTGGGTGATCCTGGGATGCGCGCATTGACACGCGCCTGTTAAGAGTTAATGTCTTTTATCGTGAAAAAACAGTTTTGCGTCAATTGTTTTTTCGCGAGCAGTTCCGCGTGCCCCGCGCAAGTGGTGGCGCTGCAAACAATGAACCGACTCCAGCGAAAGCGATTCCGCTTTTTAGGGTCATGGGAACGTCATATTGCGCTTCAAGCCGGCCGCCGCAAGCGCCGGCATCGATGGGTCAGGGATGTCGAAGAGCAACAACGTCTACAAGGACGCCTACAACCGCTGCCTCAGGCTACTTGACGAGACACGCAGCCTGCCGTCGGAACCGGAACTCGGCGCGCTGCTCGGCGTCAGCCGCACGACGGTGCGCAGCATCCTTTCACGCATGGAGGAAACCGGGCTGATCGCCTGGAACAAGCGCGCCAAGACGGTGCTGCGCGACCCGCGTCCCGATGATTTCTTCCCGGAGGAGGAGACCGACACGCTGGCCGAGATCATCGAGCGGTCCTTCATGCGACGGCTGCTCGCCGACGGCGCCGAGGCCGGCATGCAGATCAACGAGCTCGAACTCGCGCGCGAGATCGGCGTCGGCACCACCAGCGTGCGCGAGTTCCTGATCCGCTTCTCCCGCTTCGGTTTGATCGAGAAGCGCCGCAACAGCCATTGGGTTCTGAAGGGTTTTACCCGCGCCTTCGCGCTCGAACTGACCGAAATCCGCGAAATGTTCGAGCTGCGCTCGGCGGCCGCCTTCGCCGCCCTGCCGCAGGACAGCCCTGTCTGGGCCGATCTCGACCGCCTGGAGGACGAACATCGCCAACTGGCAGACGAGATCGCCACGCGCTTCAACGCGTTTTCGGAGCTGGACGAACGCTTCCATCGGCTCATCCATCGTGCCTCGCACAACCGCTTCATCGTCGATTTCTACGATGTCATCGCCATGATCTTCCATTACCACTATCAGTGGAACAAGGCGCAGGAACGCGAGCGCAACGAAGTCGCGGTCGGCGAGCATCTTGCCTATATCGAGGCGCTCAAATCGCGCGATCTCGGCAAGGTCGACGCCGCCTGCCGCAAGCACCTGAAGTCGGCACGTCAGACATTGCTGACGTCGATCCCGGAAAGCCGGTCGCAAAAATCCTGATCGCGCCGCGTTGCCGCAGCATCGAATTTTGCGTTTTTCCACTCGGCGGCCCCGTGATAGGTATCGTCCAGTCGCTTGAAGAGGCAAATCTTTTGAACAGCCGGGGGAGACGGTGGAGCATGCCGGTCGCGCTTGTCGCGGCCTATCTGCTGCTGCTCCAGTCGACGCTCGGTGCGTTTGCCTTCGTCGCCGGCCCGAATGCCACGCAGTTCGACGCTTTCGGCAATGTCATCTGCACCCACGATGGCGCCACCCAGCTTCCTGATGGTGACGAGCACCCGTCCCATCTGCCGGCCTGCTGTACGCTCGGCTGCAGCATGCTTTCGTCGGCTTTCGCGCCGCCGCCCGATGCCGGGCTGGCACTGGCCAGCCTTTCCTTTGAAACGGTCGCCTTCGTCTTCCCGGCGAGCATTCATCTCGACTTCGCGCGCGAGCGCTCGCCGTCGAATCCGCGCGCGCCGCCGCTGGCGGCCTGAGCCTGCTTGCCCGGCGAAACCTTTCGCGGGCGCCCGTCCAAAGATCAAAACGCTCGCGACCGGCAACGGCGCGATCATCACTTCATGCAGCAACCATGTCCCATCATTCCCCTATGGCGCGCCCTATGTTCGGCCGCATATTGTCTTACCTTCAGGAGCGTCTCGGCATTGCCGCGCTGGCTCTTGTCCTGTCGTTCGTCGGCGCCCAGACTGTCCTGGCGCATGAGTTCAAGATCGGCGATCTCGAGATCGAGCATCCCTGGTCGCGCGCAACGCCGGCCGGCGCCAAGGTGGCCGGAGGCTACTTCACCATCACCAACAAAGGCAGCGCGCCGGACCGGCTGCTGTCGATTTCCTCCGATGTCTCGGAAAAGGCCGAACTGCATGAGATGGGCGTCAAGGACGGCGTCATGACCATGCGGCCGGTTTCCGGTAGCCTGGAGATCCCCGCCGGCGGCAAGGTCGCACTAGCGCCCGGCGGCTATCACCTGATGTTCATCGGTCTGAAGCGGCAACCCAAGCAGGGCGAAAAATTTGCCGCCACGCTGACCTTCGAGAAGGCCGGCACGGTCAATGTCGAGTTCGCTGTCGAAGGCATGGGCGAGATGGGCGGCATGGACGATCACGCCCATTGATCAGCCTATTCCAGAATTTTGAAATCAGAGGGACCATCATGAACAAATATCTTTTGGCGGCCGGCACGCTTCTCGTGCTGGGGACAAATGCCGCTTCCGCGCACATAACGCTCGAAACCCAGGAAGCGGCGGTCGGCTCGACCTACAAAGCCGTGCTGCGGGTGCCGCATGGTTGCGACGGCAAGGCCACGACCGCCGTACGCGTGCAGATCCCGGAAGGGGTGATCGCGGTGAAGCCAATGCCGAAGCCGAGTTGGACGCTACAGACCAAGAAGGGCAAATATGAAAAATCCTACCAGCTCTATGGTCAGGCGGTGACCGACGGGGTCAAGGAAGTCGACTGGAGCGGCGGCAGCCTGCCGGATGAATTCTATGACGAGTTCGTCTTCCGCGCGACGCTGACGGCTGATCTGCCCGTCAACCAGAAACTCTACTTCCCGGTGGTGCAGGAATGCGACGGCGCCGCCGAGCGCTGGATCGAGATTCCGGCGGCAGGGCAGGATGAAGACGCGCTGGAGAATCCGGCGCCCGGCATCAAGCTCACGCCGAAGAAATGATCTCCTGGCGGCGCGCTCGGTCCGCAGGGCGCGCCGCCAGTTCGGTGGCGACGACATGAACGCGATATTCCCACTTCAGAGGGCCGCTGTGATCAGCAAGGGCGCCGGCTGGGCAGCCGGCGGTCTGCTCTGCGTGGTCATGGCGTTTATCGTCATGGTTTCGACGAGCCAGGCCTTTGCCCATGCCGCGTTGATCAAGACTGAACCGGCCGACGGTGCCGTGCTGGCGCAGGCTCCGGCGCGGTTCTTACTGACTTTCAGCGAGCCGGTTTCGCCGCTGGTGCTGACGCTGGTGAAACCTGACGGCACGCCGATGCCGCTGACATCCTTCCGCCTCAGCGACCAGACGGTCGAGATCGACAATCCGCGGGCGCTGAAGTCCGGCACACATGTGCTGAGCTGGCGTGTCATATCCACCGACGGGCATCCGGTCGGCGGCTCGCTCTTATTTTCCATCGGCGCGCCGAGCGAACCACCCGTCGTGTCCGAGGCGGTCGACTGGCCGCAACGATCGGCGATCTGGATCGGCAAGGTGTTTCTCTATATCGGCCTTTTCCTCGGCGTCGGCGGCGCCTTCGCCCTTGCCTGGCTGGCCGGGGACGGACGCGCCGGCCAGCGCTTCGTGACGGCCGCGATCCTGTGCGGGCTGGTGGCGGCACCCCTCTCGCTTGGTTTCCAAGGGCTCGATGCGCTGGGGGCGCCGCTCACTCAGCTGGCGCAACCGATGATCTGGCGGACCGGGCTCGGCACCAGCTTCGGCTGGACGGTGCTGATCGCCCTGATCGCGCTAGGGCTGGGCCTGCTGTCGCTGGCTGGACCGCGTGTGTTGGCCAAGCCATTTGCCCTTGCCGGTCTGGCTGGCGTTGGTCTCGCGCTCGCGGCCAGCGGCCATGCCAGTGCGGCCGAGCCGCAATGGCTGACACGGCCGTCGGTGTTCGTCCATGGCGCCGGCATTGCTTTCTGGGCCGGCGCACTGGTGCCGCTCGGTCTCGCGCTGAAGCGCCAAACGGTCGACGCTCTTGCGTTCCTGCGCCGCTTCTCATGGACGATCCTGCCTGTCGTGGCCGTGCTTGCCGCGGCCGGCGTCGTCCTCGCCATCATCCAGGTACAGACGCCCCCGGCGCTGATCGGCACCGCCTATGGCCGGCTGCTGCTGGACAAGCTCGCATTGCTGGTCTTCCTGTTCACGCTTGCCGCCGTCAATCGCTGGAAACTCACCGCCTCGGCCGAGGGGGGCTCAACGGAGGTGCAACGCAGGCTCACCCGCTCGATCGGCGTCGAAATGCTGATCGTGCTGGCGATCTTCGGCGTCGCCGCGGGCTGGCGCTTCACGCCGCCGCCACGGGCCCTGGCGATCGCGGCGGCACAGCCGGTTTCAATCCACATCCATGCGCTGCAGGCAATGGCCGATCTCTCCATCACGCCGGGTCATGCCGGGCCGGTCGCCGCCTCGATGATTATCATGACCGGCGATTTCGGGCCGCTCGATGCCAGGGAAGTGACGTTGGTGCTGTCGAAACCGGATTCCGGAATCGAACCGCTGAAGCGCGCGGCGACCAAATCCGGCAATGGCGGCTGGCGTATCGACAACCTCGTCATCCCGGTACAAGGCCGCTGGACGGTTCGCCTCAACATCCTGGTCTCGGATTTCGAGATGGTGAAGATCGAAGCGCCGGTGGACATCAGGCCGTGATTTTCCATATGGTCGCCTGCAAGGCGGACTCGGCGGCTTACTGGCAACACAAATTGGCGAGGCGGTTGACGGCGGCCTGAAGGCCCGTCAATCATCCTGGAAAGAACGGGCATCCCGGGAAGAACGGGTATCGCCCGCAAATCGCGGCTCAACAGACGATCCGGAAGCAGGGAAGAAACGATGGAAAAAGCCGAAATAGGCCTGATCGGCCTTGGCACGATGGGTTCCAACCTGGCGCTCAATATTGCCGAGCATGGGCACCGCATCGCCGTCTTCAACCGGACCAAGGCACGCACGGACGCCTTCGTCGAGAATGCCGGTGCGCTCAGGGATATGATTGTTCCCTGCTACAGCCTGGAGGAACTTGCCGCGGCGATCCGGCCGCCGCGCCCGATCATCATCATGGTGCTGGCCGGCAAGCCGGTCGACGAACAGATCGAAGCCCTGCGCGGTGTGCTGTCCAACAACGACATCGTCATCGACGCCGGCAATGCCAATTTCCGCGACACGATGCGGCGCTTTTCCGAGCTGTCCGGCTCGGGCCTCACCTTCATCGGCATGGGCGTGTCCGGCGGTGAGGAGGGTGCGCGCCACGGACCGTCGATCATGGTCGGCGGCACGGAGGACTCCTGGAAGCGTGTCGAGAAAGTGCTGACCGCCATCTCCGCCAAGTTCAGGGATGAGCCCTGCGCCGCCTGGCTCGGCACCGACGGCGCCGGACATTTCGTCAAGACCATCCATAACGGCATCGAATATGCCGACATGCAGATGATCGCCGAAATCTACGGCGTCCTGCGAGACGGCCTCAACATGGGGCCGAAGGAGATCGGCACGGTGTTCACCAACTGGAACAAGGGCCGGCTCAACTCCTATCTGATCGAGATCACCGCCAAGGTGCTGGCCGCCGACGACCCGAAGACCGGCAAGCCGGTGGTCGACATCATTCTCGACCGCGCTGGCCAGAAGGGCACCGGCAAATGGTCTGTCATCGAGGCGCAGCAACTCGGCATTCCAGCGACCGCGATCGAGGCGGCGGTGGCGGCGCGCGTTCTGTCGTCGCTCAAGGACGAGCGGCTGGCGGCCGAAAAGGCCTATGGCGATATCGGCGTGACGAAGATTTCCGGCGACAAGGACGCGCTGCTGAAAGACCTCGAACTGGCGCTGTTCGCCGGCAAGATCGCCGCCTATGCGCAAGGCTTCGCGGTGATGAGCGGCGCCTCGAAGGAATTCAACTGGAACCTGCCGATGCCGACCATCGCCAAGATCTGGCGTGCCGGCTGTATCATCCGCTCGCAGATGCTGGACACGATGGCCGAAGCTTTCGGCAGCGGCGGCGCTTCGACCAACCTTTTGATGGCGCCGGCCTTCATCACCATGATGCAGGAGGCGCATCCGTCGCTGCGCCGCGTGGTGGCGCGGGCCTCGGAGGCCGGTTCGCCAGTGCCGGCGCTGTCTTCCGCACTTGCCTATTTCGACAGCTACCGCCAGGGCCGCGGCACCTCCAACCTGATCCAGGCGCAGCGCGACTTCTTCGGCGCGCATGGCTTCGAGCGCATCGGCGAGCAGGGCGCCTTCCATGGACCGTGGGGCAGCGGCGCTGCCGGCTAGACCAGCGCCTGGCTAACCGCCATAGGCCACTACCCCCTTCGGCTCGCTCAGGCTTTGCAGCGAGCCGGGTGCGACGCCGCCGATCCAGCCGAGCACCGAGCGGGCAAGCTCCGAACCGGCCAGCCGGAAGTCTTCGTTGACGACCAGCAATTCATGCCGGAACAGGTGCAGCAACTCGGACGACTGCTTCGACACCACGTCGACGTCGCGGCCGAGCTTCAGGCCGGCGTCCTCTATGCCGGCCACGATGGCGAGCGTCGCGGCGGCGGCACTGCTGACGATGCCGTCCGGTCTGATATCGCGCCGCATCAACTGTGCGGTCCTGGTCCTGATCTGCTCGATCGAGTGGTCGATGGAAACCGTGCTGAACGGCACTTCCAAGGCGCCGACCTCGCTCAGCGCGTCGGCAAAACCGTTCACCGTGTGGCGGTGATAGGTCAGACCGACCGGAGGCGCCACCAGAGCGAGCCGACGTCGGCCCATGCCGGCGAGATGGCGCACCGCCTCGCTCGCGAAGGCGTAATTATCGAAATCATGAAAGGGGTGCACCAGCCCCATGTCGGTGCGGCCGTGCGTTGCGAAGGGGATGCCGTGCTCCAGCAAGTAGCGGGCCCTTGGATCGTTCGGCTGTGTGCGTGAAATGATGACGCCATCGGCGGAGCCCGTCTCCACGAGATAGCGGACCGGATCAAGCGGATCCTGCAAGCGCGAGTAGGGCGTGACGATCAGATGGTAAGGCGTACCGGCGATGACTTCCGTGACGCCATAGATGATGTCAGAGACGAAGCTCATCAGCTCATGCTCGGTGTTGAGCACAAGGCTGATGACGTTGGTCTTGCCGGTGCGCAGGCGCACTCCGGCGCGGTTTGGGCGATAGCCGATCTGCTTGGCCACGAGCTGCACGCGACGCCTCGTCTCGGCGCCAATCTCGGGAGCGTCCTTCAACGCCCGCGAGACGGTGGTGACGCCAAGCCCGGTCATGAAGGCAAGCGTCTTCAGCGTCGGACGCCCCTGCGCCGACGTATCATCGTTCTTGTTCGTGCGCCGTCTGTTCATTCATCCCGCCCGTGAGCCGCATAGCAGCCGCACACCGGGTCCGCAATCGCCGCGATTAGCGGCGCGGCGTGACTTCAGGCCCGGTCAGGGGTGCCAATATACTGAAACGTTACAGATTGCCAATCTCGTTCGCCGACAGGCGTATTTGAAGGTGAACGCTCGAACCTGAATTCCCTTGGGAATCCAAGGGCAAAGCGTCACCCCTTGTAAGCCTATTGCAGACCCTCGTGGGTAATTTGGCTGTTTTGCGCTGCGATAGCTCATATTGCGACGCACTGCAGCTCGATGGCTGGTCCCATTTTATTCGTGGCCCGAAAAAATGTCCGGCGGGCTTCGTGCCTGGGGTTGCGTCATCAGCGCAATTGCCCTATCGAAAATCTGTAACGTTTCAGATTCTGGGAGGAAACCGAAATGCGATACAAAGTCCTGACCGCTGCGTTCGCGGCGACGGTGGCGTTCGATTTTGCCGGGGCCGCGGCCGCGGCGAACCTGGAAGTAATTCACTGGTGGACGTCGAAAGGCGAGTCGGCGGCGGTCTCGCAGTTCGCAAAGGCTTTCGACAATGACGGCCACGGCGACAAGTGGGTGGACAGCGCCATTGCTCTGGGCGAAACGGCCCGCTCGACCGTCATGCAGCGCGTGCTCGGCGGCGACCCTCCCGGTGCGGCTCAGTTCAATCCCGGCCGGCAGTATGAGGAATTGATTTCAGGCGGCAAGCTGCTCGACCTCACCGATGTCGCGACCGCTGGCAAATGGGATGAGGTCATTCGCCCGAAAGCGATCGGCAGCGCCTGTCTCGTTAACGGCCACTGGTGGTGCGTCCCGGTCAACATCCACTCGAATTACTGGGCCTGGTACTCCAAGCCGGTATTCGCGAAAGCGGGCGTGCCGGAGCCGAAGAACATGGCTGATTTCATCGCGGCCGCGCCGAAGATCAAGGAGGCAGGCTTCATTCCCTTCGCCATCGGCGGCGACGGCAATGGCTGGCAGATCCAGTTGCTTTTCCAGGACATGGTTACCGAGGCTCTTGGTGTCGCCAAGCGCGACGAGATGTATACCAAGAAGAGTGCCGAAATTGCCGGCGGTCCCGAGATGAAAAGCGTGTTCACGCAGTTGAGGGCGCTGAAGCAGTTCACTGACAACGGCTACGCCAACCGCAACTGGAACGACACCACCAACTTGCTGATCACCGGCAAGGCCGGACTTCAAGTGATGGGCGATTGGGCGCGCGGCGAATTCGCGGCCGCCGGCATGACCGGTGTCAAGGATTTCGGCTGCATGATCGGCCTGAACGAGGACAAGCCGGTTGTCAGCACCGACGGCGACATCATCGTGTTCTTCAAGCAGGGCAATGCGGATGTCGAGGCGGCGCAGAAGCGACTTGCGGCCCTGCTCATCAGCCCGGAGGTCCAGGTCGCGTTCAACAATGCCAAGGGTTCCATGCCCGTGCGCGGCGACGTCGACATGTCGACGGCCGATCCGTGCATGCAGAAGGCGCTGAAAGCAGTGGAAGATCCGGCCAAGATCGTCACCGCGACCAATAGGTTCATCACCGAGAACACCAACCAGCAGCTCAATGAGCTCGTCGCGCAGTTCTTCGCTGACGACTCCATGACGGCCGACGACGCCACGGCGAAGTTCGCCACCATCATCGGCAATTCCGACTAGAAACCGACCGGCACCTGGAGGCGCCGCCCCGGGGTGACGCCTCCATTCTTGCCCTGGCCTGCCCAGGGTCCTGGTGAGGTGGAGAAGAACGGACAATGCAGAGGAGCTGGAGGCAGAGATTTCACCTGCCCGCGGTGATCGGGACGATACCGATGATTCTCGTCGCCGTCGGCGTGTTCGTGATCGGCATCGGCTTCTCGGTGCTGTGGTCCTTCACCAGTTCCAAGCTCTTCCCCACCTATGATTTTGTCGGCCTGGCGCAGTACAGGCGCCTTTGGGCCGATAACCGCTGGCTCGTCTCGGTCAACAACATCTGGTTCTTCGGCCTGATGTCGATCACCTGCAACATGATGTTCGGCTATTTGCTCGCCGTTTTCATGGACCAGCGCATCCGCCAGGAAGACCTGTTCCGCTCGATCTTCCTCTATCCCTTTGCCATGTCGCTGATCGTCACCGGACTTGTGTGGCAATGGGTGCTCGATCCCAATCTCGGCCTGCAGGAGGCGATGCGCAATCTGGGCTGGTCGAGCTTCAGCTTCGCCCCCCTGGTCGATGCCAATACCGCGATCTATGCGCTGGTCGTGGCGGGCATCTGGCAGGGCTCCGGCGTGACAATGGCGATCCTGCTCGCAGGCCTGCGCGGCGTCGACGAGGAGATCTGGAAGGCGGCGAGAGTGGACGGTATTCCGACGTGGCGCACGCATGTGTCCATCGTGGCACCAATGATGAAGGGTGCGTTCGCTACCGCCTTCGTTCTCCAGTGCGTCGGCGTGGTGCGCGTCTACGATCTGGTCATCGCGATGACCGGTGGTGGTCCCGGCATCGCGACATCCATGCCGGCCGTCTATGTCATCCAGCTCATCACCGTGCGCCAGAATGTCGGCCAGGGCATGGCCGCTGCAACGATGATGCTGCTGCCGGTTCTGATCGTGCTGGCATTTGCCGGACTTGTACTGTGGCGGCGAAACCGAGTGCAGGAAGCGGGCGTATGAGCGCCGTGCAAACCACGGCAGGCCGGCCGATGCAAGAAGCGCCGGATCAGGCCACGCCCTTCGGGCCGAAGCCGCGACGGATATCGGCCGGCCGCATCGGCATCTACGCTTTCCTGATCGTCGCGGCGCTCTTCTTCCTCATTCCGGTCTACATCATGGTCGTCACTTCACTGAAGGGGATGCCCGAGATCAGGCTGGGGCATCTTTTCAACCTTCCGGGCGACCCGACCTTTCAGCCCTGGGCCGATGCCTGGCTTCACGCCTGCACCGGCCGTGACTGCAACGGCCTCAGTCCAGGTTTCTACAATTCGCTGAAGATCACCGTCCCGAGCGTGGTCATCTCGATCATCTGCGCCTCGATCAACGGTTACGCGCTGACCTTCTGGCCATACAAGGGCGCCAACCTGCTGTTCGGGTTGCTCGTGTTCGGCGCTTTCGTGCCGTATCAGGTCGTGATTTATCCGCTGATCATCGGACTGAGCTCGGTCGGGCTGTTCGCGACCCTGCCCGGCATCATCATCGTGCACACGATCTTCGGAATGCCCATCCTGACGCTGCTGTTCCGCAATTTCTATGCGGCAATGCCGGTCGAACTGTTCAAGGCGGCGCGCGTCGACGGCGCCGGTTTCTGGCGCATCTTCATCTACATCATGCTGCCGATGTCGGTGCCGATCACGGTCGTCGCCGTCATCCTGCAGGTGACCGGTATCTGGAACGACTTCCTGTTCGGCATCGTGTTTGCCGGGCGCTCCAACTGGCCGATGACGGTGCAGCTCAACAACATCGTCAACACCACGACCGGCGTGCGGGAGTACAATGTCAATATGGCGGCCACCATTCTGACAGCGGCGGTGCCGCTCGTCATCTACTTCGTCTCCGGCAGATGGTTCGTGCGCGGCATTGCCGCCGGCGCGGTGAAAGGGTGATGGCGATGGCGGCAAACGGCACCAGCGTTGCGATCCAGGACCTGTCGCTGAACTTCGGCGCGGTTTCCGTGCTGAAGACGCTCAACCTCGATGTCGCCGAAGGCGAGTTCATCGTGCTGCTCGGCCCCTCCGGCTGCGGCAAGTCGACCCTGCTCAACTGCATCGCCGGCCTGCTCGACATCTCGGAAGGCAGCATCTTCATCAAGGGCAAGAACGTCACCTGGGAAGAACCCAAGGACCGAGGCATCGGCATGGTGTTCCAGTCCTATGCGCTCTATCCGCAGATGACGGTGGAGAAGAACCTGTCCTTCGGCCTGCGCGTCGCCGGCGTGCCCAAGGACGAGATCGCCAAGCGCATCGCGCGCGCGGCCGAGATCCTGCAGATCGAGCCCTTGCTGCAGCGCAAGCCGGCGGCGCTCTCCGGCGGGCAGCGCCAGCGCGTGGCGATCGGGCGGGCGCTGGTGCGCGACGTCGATGTCTTCCTGTTCGATGAGCCGTTGTCCAATCTCGACGCCAAGCTGCGCTCGGAACTGCGCGTAGAAATCAAGCTGCTGCACCGCAAGCTGCAGAACACCATGATTTACGTCACCCACGACCAGATCGAGGCGATGACGCTGGCCGACCGCATCGCTGTCATGAAGGGCGGCGTCATCCAGCAGCTCGATGCGCCACAGACCATTTACAACCGCCCGATCAACCGTTTCGTCGCCGGGTTCCTCGGCTCGCCGGCGATGAATTTTATCGAGGGCAGGCTGGAGAAGGACAATAGCGGCTGGCTGTTTGCCGCCGAGGATGTTCGTATCCCACTTTCCACCTATGCCTTCGAGACGGAACCGGTGCCAGGTCCGACGGTATTCGGCATCCGACCGGAGCATGTCGCCTTGAACAGCGGCTCCGGCTGGCCATTCAGCGCCACAGCGACTGTCGAGGTGGTCGAGCCTATGGGCTCCGACACACTGGTTTGGCTGAAGCTCGGCAAGCAGAATTTCACGGTACGGGTCACGGCCGAGCGCACGCCGCACAATGGCGAGGCTGTCAGCATTGGCTTTGATCCGATGCGCGCTTCGCTTTTCGACGCCGCTGCCGGCAGCCGCATCTAGCTCCCGAGAGTCACCACCCTGAAACGATCCCCCAAGCAGAACGGACAGAGACGATGAACTGGTCATTCCAACTTTACAGCGCCCGCAATTTCAAGCCCTGGGAAGGCGTGCTCGCCACACTCGGCAAGCTCGGCTACACCGAGGTCGAAGGTTTCGGCGGCGTCTATGACAATCCCAAGGCCTTCCGCGCCGAGCTCGACAAGAACGGCCTTTCGATGCCGACCGGGCATTTTTCCATCGACGCGCTGGAGAAGGATTTCGACGGCGTGCGCAGGATCGCCGAAACGCTCGGCATCAAGCTTTTGGTCTGCCCCTATCTGGTGGCCGAAGACAGGCCGTCCGACGCCGCCGGCTGGCGCGGCTTCGGCGAGCGCCTGGCCAAGGTCGGCGAGGTGGCTTCGAAGGCCGGTTACGGCTTTGCCTGGCACAACCATGATTTCGAATTCAAGGCGCTCGCCGACGGTTCGCTGCCGCAGGACCATATCCTGTCCTCCGCGCCCGACATCGGTTGGGAGATGGACGTCGCCTGGATTATACGCGGCGGAGCCGACCCGCTGCCCTGGATCGAAAAGCATGGCAAGCGCATCGTCGCCGTCCATGTCAAGGACATGGCCAAACCAGGCGAAGGACTGGATGAGGATGGCTGGTCGGATGTCGGCCACGGCACGATCGATTGGGCCGACCTGATAAAGGTGCTGCGGGCCAAGAGCGCGGCAAGATATTTTATCATGGAACAGGACAACCCCAACGACATCGAGCGCTTCGCCCGCCGCTCGATCGCAGCCGTCAAGACCCATTAGGAACAATCACCATGGCAAAAAAACTGGGTATCGGTGTCATCGGCTGCGGCAACATCTCGAAGGCGTATTTTTCGCTGGCGCCGCTGTTTCGCGGCATCGAGATGCGCGCCTGCGCCGACATCAACATGGACGCGGCCAAGGCGCGGGCGAAGGAGTTCAAGCTGCGCGCCGAGACCGTCGAGGACCTGCTCAAGGCCGATGACATAGACATCATCGTCAACCTGACGATACCGGCGGTGCACTACGAGGTGTCGAAGCAGGTGCTCGATGCCGGCAAGCACGTCTATTCCGAAAAGCCGTTCGTGCTGTCGCTCAAGGAGGGCCAGGACCTCAAGGCACGGGCCGATAAAAAGGGGCTGCGCATCGGCTCGGCGCCGGACACGTTCCTCGGCGGCGCGCATCAGCTGGTGCGCGAATTGATCGACGAGGGCAAGCTCGGCAACATCACCAGCGGCACCTGCCATGTCATGGGCCACGGCATGGAGCACTGGCACCCGAATCCCGACTTCTTCTTCCAGCCAGGCGCGGGGCCGGTGCTCGATATCGGGCCGTACTACATCACCAATCTGATCCAGCTGATCGGCCCGGTGAAGCAGGTGGCGGCCTTTGCGACGACCCCGGCCAAGGAGCGGACGATTTCATCGAAACCGCGAGCGGGTGAAAAAATCCCGGTCAACACGCCGACCACCATCCACGGCCTGCTGGAATTCGAGAATGGTGCCGTGGTGACGCTGAACACCAGCTGGGATGTCTGGGCCCATGGCCACGCGCCGATGGAACTCTACGGCGAGGCAGGCACGGTGTTCGTGCCCGATCCGAACTTCTTCGGCGGCGACGTGCGCTTCACCGAAGAGGGCAAGCCGGTCAAGAAGTTGCCGAAATGGAAGCATCCGCTTGGCGTGCCGAATGAGATGCACGGCCACGGCATGATGGCCAATTACCGCACCGCGGGCCTGGCCGACATGGCGCTGGCGATCGTCGAAGGGCGGCCGCACCGCTGTTCGATGGAACTGGCGCTGCATGCCGTCGATGTCATGACCGGAATATTGCGCTCGGGCGAAAGCGGGAAATTCGTCGCCATGCAGACGAGTTGCGAACGCCCGGCCGCACTCGGCGTCAAGGAAGCGAAGGGGCTGCTGGCCAAGAAGAAAAAATAGGCTGCAGAGATTATCGATAATTTTGACTGCCCCTCTCCCCGTTTCCGCGGGGAGAGGTTAAAGGGTGGGCGTTGGGCTGGCCGTTGCGTTCGCTGCCGCGCCCGTTTCAGATCGAGGATTCCCCATGCCTTACGTACCCGCCGAAAACCGCTATGAGAAAATGATCTACAACCGTTGCGGACGGTCCGGCCTCAAGCTGCCGGCGATCTCGCTCGGGCTGTGGCACAATTTCGGCGACGACACGCCGCACCGGACCAAGCAGGCGATCGCCCGCAAGGCCTTCGATCTCGGCATTACCCATTTCGACCTTGCCAACAATTACGGGCCGCCGCCTGGATCGGCCGAGACAGCCTTCGGCGAGATACTGCGCACCGATTTCGCCTCCCATCGGGACGAGCTGATCATCTCGACCAAGGCCGGCTACGAAATGTGGGCCGGTCCCTATGGCGAATGGGGCGGGCGCAAATACATGCTGGCCAGCCTCGACCAGAGCCTCAAGCGGATGGGGCTGGATTATGTGGACATCTTCTATTCGCATCGCTTCGATCCCGATACGCCGCTGGAAGAAACCATGGGCGCGCTCGACCATGCGGTGCGTTCGGGCAAGGCGCTCTATGCCGGCATCTCTTCCTACAATTCGCAGCGCACCCGCGAAGCCGCCGATATATTGAGGCAGCTCGGCACGCCATGCGTCATCCATCAGCCGAGCTATTCGATGCTGAACCGCTGGGTCGAGGACGACGGCCTGCTCGATACGCTCGAGGGACTCGGCGTCGGCTCCATCGTGTTTTCGCCACTGGCCCAGGGCATGCTGACCGACAAATATCTCGGCGGCATCCCTGAAGGCAGCCGTGCCTCCCAGGGCAAGTCGCTGAAGACAGCCTTCATCAACGACCGCACTATTGCCAACATCAAGGCACTCAACGCCATCGCCGGCAGGCGCGGCCAGACGCTGGCGCAGATGGCGCTGGCCTGGGTGCTGCGCAGAGGCAAGGTGACGTCGGCATTGATCGGCGCAAGCCGGCCGGAACAGGTCGAGGATTGCGTCGGGGCGCTGAGGGTGCTCGATTTCAGCGATGCCGAACTGGCGGAGATCGATGGCTACGCACGCGAATCCGACATTAATCTGTGGGCGGCTTCCGCGGAACGCAACGGCCCGCCAAGGAAATAGCCGGAGCCGGCTAAAAGGCCGGCGGGATTGCTCCCGCCGGCCTTGTTCATGACAGAGGCCGGGTCAGGGCGTCTTCGGCCTGATCATGTTGCTGGTCAACGGTCAGTCATGGTGCGCGATGCCCCCAGCGCCAGGAACGAAACCGTGCCCGCAGCCATCAGCGCGGATGTGCCGACAAGCAGCGTCCGGCGTGTCAATTTGAACATAGCGCTTCCCGAAGCCCGATCGAACTTCCCAAGCGAGGCAAACCCCATCGAGAACTTTGTCAGTATTTTGAATGTCGCTTCGCCATCAATTCTGCCGTCACCTCTGTGCCGGCACCTCATCGATCGACCCGGCCAACAACAGAAGAGTAGCAAAGACGACGGTTCGTCGCTATCTGAATGAGATCAGGCCGTTTGAACAGGCAAACAGCCGGTAGTTGGCGCGGGAAAGTTGGAACGGGACCATGGCGGCAAGGGATGTGCTGACGAAGAACCAGTTGTGCGTGCTCGAAAAGCTCGAGACCGCCAGCGGGCCGCTCAGCGCCTACACCTTGCTCGACCAGCTGCGTGAACGCGGCTTCCGTGCGCCGCTTCAGGTCTATCGCGCGCTCGACACGCTGGTGAAGTCAGGCCTCGTGCACCGGCTGGAAAGCATCAACTCCTTCGTCGCCTGTGCCGAACCGCACGACCACAGCCATTCGATGACCGCCTTCGCCATCTGCGACAGCTGCGGGCAGGTAAGCGAAATGTCCGATCACGACGTCGGACACCGACTGGACGAATGGGTGCGTTCCACCGGCTTCGCCGCCAAGAAGGCGGTGATCGAATTCCGCGGGACGTGCGCCAAGTGTCGGGCCGAGGCGGCGTAAGCCTTCGCTTCGTCATCCTTGGGTCAAGCCCGAGGATGATGAAGCTTGCGCTTAATGCGCCTCATCCCAATTATTCGCCGCTCGCGCGTCGACATGCAACGGCACCGACATCGACACCGCCGGCATCGCCGCGTTTTCCATGACGTGGCGCACGACGGGGATCGTCGCCTCGACCTCCGCCTCCACCGTCTCGAAGATCAGTTCGTCATGCACTTGAAGGAGCATGCGGGCTGACAGCTTTGCCTTCTCAAGCGCTTCCTCCATGCGCACCATGGCGCGGCGGATGATGTCGGCGGCGGTGCCCTGCAGGCGGGCATTGATCGAGGCGCGCTCGTTGAATGCGCGGATCGACGGGTTCGATGACCTTATATCTGGATAATGGATGCGGCGGCCGAAGATCGTCTCGACGAAGCCGTGCTCGCGGGCATAGGCCTTGGTCTCCTCGATATAGTCGCGGATGCCGGGGAAGCGCTCGAAGTACTTCTTGATATAGTTGCTGGCTTCCTCGCGCGGGATCGACAGCTGATTGGCCAGGCCAAAGGCCGAAATGCCGTAGATAATGCCGAAATTGATCGCCTTGGCGCGGCGGCGGATTTCCGAAGGCATGCCTTCGACGGGTACGTTGAACATTTCCGAGGCGGTGATGGCATGGATATCCGCCCCATCGGCGAAAGCCTGCCGCAGTTGCGGGATTTCGGCGACATGGGCAAGCACGCGCAGTTCGATCTGGCTGTAATCGGCCGAGACCAGGCGGTTGCCCTTGTCGGCGATAAAGGCGGTCCTGATCTTGCGGCCTTCTGCGGTGCGCACCGGGATGTTCTGCAGGTTGGGGTCGGAGGATGAAAGACGTCCCGTGGTGGTCGCCGCTAGCGCGTAGGAGGTGTGGACGCGCTTGGTGTCCGGATGGATGAAGCCGGGCAGGGCATCGGTGTAGGTCGATTTCAGCTTGGTCAGTTGGCGCCAGTCGACGATCTTGCGCGGCAGTTCGTGGCCCTCGGCGGCAAGGTCTTCGAGAAGCTGCGCCGAGGTCGACCACTGGCCGGTCTTGGTTTTCGAACCGCCTGGCAGGCCCATGCGGCCGAACAGGATGTCGCCGAGCTGCTTGGGCGAGCCGATGTTGATGCGCTCGCCGACGAGCTGATAGATTTCCTCTTCGAGCCGGGCGGCGCCTTGTGCGAGTTCGCCCGACAGCCGCGACAGGATCTGCCGGTCGACGGAGATGCCGCGCTGTTCCATGCGGGCCAGCACGGGCACCAGCGGCCGCTCCAGCCGCTCATAGACCGAGACCAGGCCCTTGGCCGCAAGCCGGGGCTTCAGCACCAGCCAGAGCCGCAGCGTCACATCGGCGTCCTCGGCGGCATGGGCGGTCGCCTTGTCGATGCCGACCTGATCGAAACCGACCGAGCTTTTGCCGGAGCCGGTCACATCCTTGATCTGGAGGGGTGAGTGACCAAGCCATTTCTCGGCAAGCGAGTCCATGCCGTGACCATGCGGGGTGCCGGCATCGAGCACGTAGGAGATCAGCATGGTGTCGTCGAACGGCGCGACATCAATGCCGTAGCGGCTCATGATGACCAGATCGTATTTCAGGTTCTGCGCGATCTTGAGGACCGACCTGTCCTCGAGCAGCGGCTTCAGCAGCGCCAGCGCTTCGCGAAGAGCAATCTGGTTCTCAAGCATGCCGCCGCCCAGCAGATCGCCGTTGCCGCTCTTGTGGGCGAAGGGGATGTAAGCGGCGCGGCCGGGCGCCGTGGCTATTGCCATGCCGATCAGTTCGGCCTGCATCGGGTCGGGGGAGGTCGCCCTGGCGTCGAAGGCGACCATACCGGTCTCCCGCGCCTCGGCGATCCAGGCCTTCAGCGTCGCGATATCGCGGACGCAATGATAGGCCGACGTGTCGATCTTGCGCGTCGCCGCGCCCTCCAGCCGCAGCGCGGAGAGCAGGGAAGGGGTGTCCCCCTGCTTAGGTGTCTGCGTCGTCGGTGTAGCAGTTGGGTCTGCCTCTGGTCCAACCCCGTTTCGGGCAATGTCCGGTGCCCCCGCGCCCACATCGGGCCCGTGCGCGGCATCGGCGCGCTCGACGGTCACCGCGACGGCCTGGACGTCGCCGGCTTCGGTGCCGGTCGCTTCCGCCACGCGGCGGGTCAGCGAGGAGAATTCCATGGTCTTGAGGAAGCCGATCAGCTTCGGCCCGTCTGGGGCATGAAGCACGAAATCGTCCAGGCCCTCGGCCACCGGCACATCGTTCTTCAGCGTCACCAGCTGGCGCGAAATGCGCGCTTTGTCGGCGTTGGCGATGATTGTTTCGCGCCTCTTGTCCTGCTTGATCTCGCCGGCGCGGGCCAGCAGCCCATCGAGGTCGCCGAACTGCTCCAGCAACTGCGCAGCCGTCTTCGGCCCGATGCCGGGCACACCCGGAACATTGTCGACGGAGTCGCCGGTGAGGGCTTGCAGGTCGACCATCTTTTCCGGCGGCACGCCCCATTTCTCGACGACCTCGGGGATGCCGATCTGGCGATCCTTCATCGGGTCGTACATGCCGACCGTATCGCCGACCAGCTGCATCAGGTCCTTGTCGGAGGAGATGATGGTGGTGTCGCCGCCGACTTCGCAGGCCAGCCGGCAATAGGTGGCGATCAGGTCGTCGGCCTCGAAGCCCTCCATCTCGATGCAAGGCAGGTTGAACGCCTTGGTCGCCTGGCGGATCAGGCCGAATTGCGGGATCAGATCCTCCGGCGGTGCGGAACGGTTGGCCTTGTATTCGGGGTAGAGGTCGTTGCGGAAGGTTTTGGAGGAATAGTCGAAGATGACCGCGAAATGCGTCGGTACAATGCCTACATCGGTGTTGCGGGCATCCTGCATCAGCTTCCACAGCATATTGCAGAAACCGGAAACGGCACCGACCGGAAGGCCGTCGGACTTGCGGGTCAGCGGCGGCAGTGCATGATACGCGCGGAAGATGTAGCCGGAGCCGTCGACAAGGAAGAGATGGTCGCCTTTTTTCATGCCGGCAGGGATAGCGCGGCGCGATGGCTTGGTCCATGCCAAAGACATCGCCAGGGATTTGTTCCGTCAACACCCTGACAGATCGGGGTTATACCTGGCCGCTCACGAGCACGTTACAAAAGTGTAACGTTGATGCCCTTGAATCGCCACGTTCACAGACCCAAATACACGTCATCGGCAGTTTTCGCCGAAGTCCGGAGCAAGGCCCGTCCCCCGCCTATCCCGGGCAACTGCGGCAGCCTATCCCCCTCTCCGGGCTGCCGCATCGTTTCGAGTAAAAGGCCGCCGTGGTTCCCCCTCCACCACGGCGGCATTTTTTTTGCCTTGCGGCGACCGTGCCGGGTCGTGGTCCAATCGTCCCGGGCTTTTCGTCTCGCCGCTCTGCCTTTACGGTCCCGGCACTGAATCGAAAGGCTTCGTAAATGTCCGCAGTTTCCCCCGTCCTCGACCGTCTCGACGAAAATCTCGACCAGAACCTGGAACGGCTGTTCGGCCTGCTCAGGATCAAGTCGATCTCCACCGATCCGGCCTATGCCGCCGACTGCCGCAAGGCGGCGGAATGGCTGGTGGCGGAGCTCAAGTTGATCGGCTTCGACGCCAACGTGCGCGACACGCCCGGCCATCCGATGGTGGTTGCGCATCATGACGGGCCTGCCGGCGCGCCGCATGTGCTGTTCTACGGCCACTACGACGTGCAGCCGGTCGACCCGATCGAACTGTGGGAAAACGATCCGTTCGCGCCTGATATCAAGCAGGTCGGACCCGACCACAAGGTGATCACCGGGCGCGGCTCGGCCGATGACAAGGGCCAATTGATGACCTTTGTCGAGGCGTGCCGCGCCTGGAAGCAGGTGCATGGCAATTTGCCGTGCCGCGTCACCATTCTGTTCGAGGGTGAGGAGGAATCCGGTTCGCCCTCGCTGAAGCCTTTCCTCGAAGCCAATGCCGAGGAGCTCAAGGCCGATTTCGCGCTGGTCTGCGATACCAGTATGTGGGACCGTGACACGCCGTCGATCTGCGTTGGACTGCGCGGGCTGGTTGGTGAGGAGATCACGGTCAGGGCCGCCGGCCGCGACCTGCATTCGGGCCTCTATGGCGGGGCCGCTGCCAACCCGATCCGAATCCTGGCCAAGGTGCTGGCCGACATCCACGACAAGGATGGCCACATCACCATTCCCGGCTTCTACGACGGCGTCGAGGAGACACCGACCCAGGTGCTGAAATCATGGGAGACGCTTGGCGAGACCGCGGAGACCTTCCTTGGACCTGTCGGCCTGTCTATCCCGTCGGGCGAAAAGGGACGTTCGGTGCTGGAACTGACCTGGGCGCGGCCGACTGCCGAGTTCAACGGCATCATCGGTGGCTATACCGGCAAGGGGTTCAAGACCGTGATCGCGGCGGAAGCATCGGCGAAAGTGTCCTTCCGCCTCGTCCACAAGCAGGATCCCAAGAAGATCCGCGCCGCCTTCCAGCAATTCGTCAAGGAGCGCATTCCGGCCGACTGTTCGGTCGAATTCCACGCCCATGGCGGTTCGCCGGCAATCCAGCTTTCCTACGACTCACCGTTCCTTGCGAAGGCCAAGACCGCGCTGTCTGACGAATGGCCGAAGCCGGCGGTGACGACCGGCAGCGGCGGCTCGATCCCGGTAGTAGGCGACTTCCAAACCTATCTCGGCATGGAATCGCTGCTGGTCGGCTTCGGCCTCGACGACGACCGCATCCATTCGCCCAACGAGAAATACGAGCTCAGCTCCTTCCATAAGGGCCAGCGTTCCTGGGCGCGCATTCTGGACGCGCTGACGCGCTGAGATGGCGTAGAGATCGCGATATCGGCTGAAAAACCAACTTTCTGTTGATTTTTCAGCCGATCGCGGCGAGGACGGGCCACAATCAAGGCGCTGCGGCGCCCCTTGCTGGTCAAGGGACGCTCTGGCTCGACCGGAGAAGACAATGGCCGACATCCGCTTTCACAAAAATGACCTGCCTGACCTTTCGCATTACAATGTCGGGGCGGTGGCCATCGATACCGAGACGCTGGGGCTGAATCCGCATCGCGACCGGCTCTGCGTGGTGCAGATATCGCCGGGCGACGGCACCGCCGACGTCATCCAGATCGCACCGGGCCAGAAGAAAGCGCCGAACCTCGTCAGCCTGCTGAGGAGCCGCAACATCACCAAGCTGTTCCACTACGGGCGCTTCGACCTAGCCGTGCTCTATAATGCGTTCGGGGTGATGGCCGAGCCTGTGTTCTGCACCAAGATCGCCTCGCGGCTGACCCGCACCTATACCGACCGGCACGGGCTGAAGGACATCTGCTTCGAGCTTCTCGGCGTCGGCCTGTCCAAGGCGCAGCAATCGTCCGACTGGGCGGCCGAAACGCTGTCGCCCGAACAGCTCGAATATGCCGCTTCCGACGTGCTCTACCTGCATCGGTTGCGTGAGGTGCTGGCGGGAAGGCTGGCGCGCGAGGGGCGCACAAAGGAGGCCGATGCCTGCTTCCGCTTCCTGCCGACACGCGCCAAGCTTGACCTGATGGGCTGGGGCGAGGAGGATATCTTCGCCCATAGCTGAGGGCCCCGGCGACGATCCGCGCTCGACGGCGGTTTGGAACCAGATGCCGGCCGTGGCGTTCTGCCGGCTGGAAAAAGGGGATGACATGACCGACCGTAAGCCGATATCGACCGCGCCGACCGACGGCTCCAAGGTCACCGTCACCTGGAAGGACAGCGACGGCCTAATCAACGAATCCATCGCGCAGTACCGCGACGACGGCTGGTGGGTCTATACCGACAGCCACACGCAAAAGAAGGTCGAACCGACCAACTGGCGGCCTGCTGCCAGCGACGATGACGACCAGTGAGCGTACCGCTGGCGAGGCCAGCTGCTTTCGAATAGCCTGAAGTCGTTGATATCGGGGCCGATTCGGAGCCTTCCGCTCCGCGCTCGCTCTCTTGCTCGCCGCCGGGCCATTGCCGGATGTCCGCGTCGTCGACATGAACGATGCTCTATGCGGCAAGCAAACCTGCGCTGCGGTCGTCGGCAACATCATTGTCTGGCGCGACTACCACCACATGACGGCGACCTACGCGCTGGCACTGGCGCCCTATCTGGCGAAGGCAGCGGGTCTCAGCCGTTGAAACCAGGAATGCTTGCATCGCGCTTGACCGTCGAGGGCGCCATCGGCTCAGTCAGCACCATCAATGCGGGGGCAAGCAGTCGCCGATGGGCATCGGGGCCCCGCGCGCTCGGTCGCCGTGCTCGACGAGGAAACCTTCCTGCGTGGCAGGGGCAATCCCGAGGAGGGCGGCCCGAAAGGCCCCGACATCGACCGGTCGAACAGCGTGGTGGCGATCACATGCGAAGAGCGAACGCTGGCTTTCTTCTCGCTGCTCTCGATATTCGGTGGCGCTGAAAATCGCCGGCAAGGCAGCGCCATTGCACCGGCGCAGTGCCGAAAGAGAGACCGACCCGAAATGGAATTAGAATGACGGATCGACGCTTCGGCGCTATGATGCCGGCATAGGGCGTTTGGGGCCAGCCAACCTAACGAATAGGAGGTTGCCATGAAGCACCAAACACTGGACCAACTGCATGCAGTGGCCGAAATTAGTGTCACACAGCCGGTAATGAGCCGAACCCAGCGTCTCGTACGTTGGGCCGAACTTCTCGAACGTGAGCCCCGCCGGCTGCTCACAGCGCTTGCCGGAACCGAATACCGTGCGCCGCCCGAGCGCAATGTCATGCGAGGCGATGGCTCGCCGATATCGGTTGCCTTTACGGACCCCATTTTGAAAGACGAGGGTCTGAAGGACGACAGTTATGGCGAAGCCAAGCGCTTCTTCGAGCTGACCGATCACCAACTGCATGAGATCGTCTGCTACTGCCATGTCGGCGAGGTAATGCAATCGTCCAGGGCCGCGCTTTCGGTCCGTGCGGCGATTGGTTGACGCATGTCCACCAGGTGATCATCTGGGGATGGATTGAATTGGGGCGCGGTCGAATGCGAAGCTGTATTTTGCGATCGCGCCCTGACGGAGACCATGGCGTGACAGCGTACCAAAGGCTTGTCCGCTGCCGGATACCGGCGTTCCGACCAATGGCTCTGATCGGTCTCTCTCGTCGGACGCGACCGCCTGCCGGCGCCTGATCCGCAATCTCGGAAATGGACAGGCTGCCAAGCATTTGATTATCAATCGCTTTGAATTTTTCCGACTTAACCCGCCCTTAAATCGCCGCATCTACTCTTCAACCGAAGCGCCATAGGCATCGGGAACAGACAGCGCAGCGCATGGCGAACCGCAGAGACAGCCGCATCGAGCCCAGCTTCGAGGGACCGTCGCAGACGCGGTCCTCGGCCGGTCTTTCGGTGAGCGAGGAGGACCGCGTCGTGCCGAGCAACCGCAAAACCTCCGCAAAACGCAAATCGTCGAAAGCGAAATCGTCGCGCGGCGGACGCGGCAGAAGCCGGCGTGGCCTGTTCGGCGTGCTGGGCCGGCTGTTCTACTGGTGCTTCGTGCTCGCCATATGGGGCGGCATCGCGGTGGCCGGCGTCGTCATCTACTACGGCGCCAAGATGCCGGCGGCCACGACATGGTCGATCCCCGACCGCGCTCCCAACATCAAAATCGTCTCAGCCGATGGCCAGTTGCTCGCCAATCGCGGCATGAGCGGCGGCGAAGCCGTCGGCCTGCACGAAATGTCGCCTTATATTCCCGAGGCGGTCATCGCTATCGAGGATCGCCGTTTCTATTCGCATTTCGGTGTCGATCCGATCGGCCTGTCGCGCGCCATGGTCACCAACCTGCTTGGCGGGCATTTTTCGCAAGGCGGATCGACGCTGACGCAGCAATTGGCCAAGAACCTGTTCCTGAAGCCCGACCGTACGCTGGAACGCAAGGTGCAGGAAGTGTTGCTGGCGCTGTGGCTGGAACACAAGCACACCAAGGACCAGATACTCGAAATGTATCTCAACCGGGTCTATTTCGGTTCCGGCGCCTTTGGCGTCGAGGCGGCTTCGCGGCGCTATTTCGGCAAGAGCGCGCGCGACGTCACCCTATCGGAAGCAGCCCTGCTTGCGGGCCTCTTGAAGGCGCCGTCGCGGCTGTCGCCGGCGCGCGATCCGAAGGCCGCCGAGGAACGCTCGCAGCTCGTGCTCGCCGCCATGCGCGAGGAGGGCAAGATCAGCGACAAGGAACTGAAGACGGCGCTCAGCGCTCCGGCGACACGCTCGCCATCCTATTGGACCGGCTCGGAAAACTATGTTGCCGACACCATCATGGAAGAACTGCCCGACCTGATCGGCGACGTGCGCGGCGACATCGTCATCGACAGCACCGTCGACCTGAACCTGCAGAAGCTCGCCGAGAAGTCGATCCGTCGGCTGATCGACGACAGCGGCAAGAAGCTCAACGTCACCCAGGGCGTGCTGGTGTCGATCGACGATTCCGGCGCGGTGCGCGCCATGGTCGGCGGCTACGACTATTCGACCAGCCAGTTCGACCGCGCCTCGGAGGCGCGCCGGCAGCCGGGCTCGGCGTTCAAGCCGTTCGTCTATATGGCGGCCCTTGAGGCCGGCCGCACGCCCGACAGCGTGCGCAACGACGCGCCGATCAAGATCGGCAACTGGACGCCCGACAATTACGGCGGCAAGTACTTCGGCAAGGTCACTCTGGCGACCGCGCTGGCCAAGTCGCTGAACTCGGTTGCCGCGCAGCTGACCATGGAAGTCGGGCCGAACGCGGTGGTGGAAGCCGCGCATCGCATGGGCATCCAGTCCGACCTGCAGGCCAACACATCGATCGCGCTCGGTACCTCGGAAGTGACGCCGCTGGAGCTGACCTCGGCCTATGTGCCTTTCGCCAATGGCGGCTACAAGCCGGACATCCACTTCATTCGCCGCATCACGACCGCCGACGGCAAGGTACTCTATGACGGCGCTGGCGGCAGCGCGCCGCGTGTGGTGAAGCCTGAGATCGTCGGCATGATGAATTCGATGATGACCGGCACCGTCGAGATCGGCACCGCGAAGAAAGCGGCTTTCGCCTGGCCGTCGGCCGGCAAGACCGGCACCAGCCAGAATTCGCGCGATGCCTGGTTCGTCGGCTACACCGCCAATCTCACCACCGGTGTGTGGCTCGGCAATGATGACGGCACGGCGATGAAGAAGGTCACCGGCGGCGCGCTGCCGGCGCAGGCCTGGCACGAATTCATGGTCGCCGCGCATGAGGGTGTGCCGGTGCGGCCGCTGCCCGGCACCTGGAAATCGACACCGGCCGACAGGATCGTGCCCGACGACATACCCTCGGCTGACAACAACCAGGTGGCACCGGTTCCATCAGCGTCCGTCGGCCAGCAGGCGCCATCCGCGCCGGCGCAACCGCCAGCGCCGGCCCGCGTCGCGCGGCCGGCCCAGACCGTCGATGCCGATGGCTTCAACATGCCGGCGGATGACGGCGCCACCGCCTCTGTCGGACATCCGGTGCCGCCAGGCAGCGTCGGCGGCCCGCTCAAGAAGCGGCGGACCTCGATCCTGGATATTCTGGGCGGCGGCTGACGCGAAGGGCGTCGCGTCGAAACGGATTCATGGGACGCGCTTTTTTACGCCTGTCGTTTCCCAAGGCCGAGGTCAGTTTTGGGCGACCGTCGCCTAAGCGGCGTCAATCCGCCTCTCGCCAGCGCCGCGGCGTTCGGCTACATCTCCGGCCCGGAGACCGCGACATGGCTGAACTCGACACCAGAAAAACCATCGTGCTGACCGGCGCCAGCCGCGGCATCGGCCATGCGACGGTCAAACGCTTTTCGCGCGAGGGCTGGCGCGTCATCACCTGCTCGCGCCAGGCCTTTGCCGAGGATTGCCCATGGCCGGCTGGCCCGGAAGACCACATCAAGGTCGACCTCGCCGACCAGGAGGATGTCGGCATTGCGGTCTCGGAGATCCGTCACCGGCTGGAATCGCATGGCGGCCAGTTGCACGCGCTGGTCAACAATGCCGGGATTTCGCCGAAGCTCAAGGACGGCAACAGCCGCATGAACTCGATCGACACGCCCATGCATGTCTGGCGCGATGTGTTCCAGGTCAATTTCTTCGCGCCGATCATGCTGGCGCGCGGCCTGTTCAAGGAGTTGGCGGCGGCCAGGGGCTCGATCGTCAACGTCACCTCGATCGCCGGCACTCGTGTCCATCCCTTCGCCGGCACCGCCTATGCGACCTCGAAGGCGGCCCTCGGCTCGCTGACGCGCGAAATGGCGCATGATTTCGGCCCGCACGGCATCCGCGTCAACGCCATCGCGCCGGGCGAGATCGACACGGCGATCCTGTCGCCGGGCACGGAAAAGATCGTCGAGACCATTCCGCTGCGCCGGCTTGGCACCACTGCGGAAGTCGCCGACATCATCTTCTTCCTGTGCTCGAGCCAGGCGTCCTATGTGACCGGCTCGGAAATCCACATCAATGGCGGCCAGCACGTGTGAGCGAGCCGGTTCGTGGATATGGGCGTTCACGGAAACCAACATCGTTGGGTCGCCGCTGATTTATGAATGGACCGCAAGCCTGAGCATTCGCCAGGCATGCGAGATCCTGGATCGCATCGCTGAATTTATCGGCCCTTCAGGACATAGCTGATCGAAGCGGGCCTCACGATTGTGAAGCGATAGGCGCGGCTCCTGCGCCTTCCGCCATGGCATCGCGAACTGGCTTTTGCCCAGCATGGTTGCCCAATACCTCTTCGACAATGCCACGCGCGATCTCGCGCTCGCCCATGATCACCGTGTCGGCGCCGAGCCCCTTGAGATGGTCGACCTCGGCATCGGAATGGGCGCGGGCGACGACGTTGATGTTGGGATTGGCGGCGCGTGCCCGCAACACGATCTGGCCGGCCTCGAACGCATTGGGGATGGCGAGGATCAGCCGCCTGGCGCTTTCGGGATTGGCGGCGGCGAACACTTCGGCGTTGGCGGCATTGCCGGCCACGGTCTCGATATTGTCAGCTTTCAGCTTTGCCAGTGTCTTGTCGGCGTCCTCGATGACGAGGAAGGGCAGGGCCGCTTCTTTCAGCGCAGTGCCGACAAGACCGCCGACGCGGCCGTAGCCGATCAGGATGGCATGACCGGTGAGCGCCGTCTTCGGTGGTGGGCCGTCTTCCTTTTGAAAAGTCGAGGCAACCGAGGCCACCTGGCCCGGTTCGGTCGCCGGACCGACCGGCTTTGTGTCCGCCGGCGGTGCGGTCCTGGCGGCACGAGTCTCCAGCCACGGCTTCATCCAGTCGATGACCAGGAACATCAGCGGGTTGAGCACGATCGACAGAATGGCGCCGGCAAGGATCAGGTCGCGACCCTGTTCGGGCAATAGTTTCAGCCCGACGCCGAGTTCCGCCAGGATGAAGGAGAATTCGCCGATCTGGGCAAGGCTGGCCGAAATCATCAAGGCCGTGGCCAGGGGATAGCCGAAGGCGACGACGATGACGAACGCCGCCAGCGACTTGCCGATAAGGATGATGGCGAGCGTGGCCAGGATCGGCAGTCCGTTGCTAATCAGGCTGAACGGATCGAACAGCATGCCGACGGAGACGAAGAACAGCACTGAAAAGGCATCGCGCAGCGGCAGCGATTCTTCCGCCGCGCGGTGGCTGAGCTCGGATTCGCTCATGATCATGCCGGCGAAGAAGGCGCCCAGCGCTAGCGACACACCGAACAGCTTGGCCGCGCCGAAGGCGACGCCGAGCGCAATGGCCAGCACCGAGAGACGGAACAGTTCGCGCGACCCGGTATGGGCGACATAGTGCAGGATCCAAGGAATGACCCTGCGGCCGACCACCAGCATGACGATGACGAAGGCGGCGACCTTGGCCAGCGTGATGCCGACGACGCCCCAGATGCCGTAGCTGGCCGGCAGCGACAGCAGGCCGCTCGAATGCACATCCGCCTGCTCCTGGCCACCCAGCACACCGGCAAGCGCCGGCAGCAGCACCAGCGCCAGCACCATGGCCAGATCCTCGACGATCAGCCAGCCGACGGCGATGCGGCCGCGCTCGGTCTCGATCAGGCGGCGCTCCTGCAAGGCACGCAGCAGCACCACGGTCGAGGCCACCGACAGCGCCAGGCCGAACACCACACCCGCGCCCATCGACCAGCCAAGCATCCAGGCAAGCCCGATGCCGAGCAGCGCGGCAAAGCCGATTTGAACGATCGCACCCGGCACGGCGATGGCGCGGACCGACAAAAGATCCTTCAGCGAGAAGTGCAGGCCGACGCCGAACATCAGCAGGATGACGCCGATTTCGGCCAGTTCGTTGGCAAGACTGGCATCGGCGACGAAGCCGGGCGTGTTCGGCCCGACCAGCACACCGGCTACGAGATAGCCGACCAGCGGCGGAATGCGGAAACGGTTGGCGAGAGCGCCGAAGATGAAAGCGAGCCCCAGACCGGCGACGATTGTGGCCATAAGGGGCGTGTCATGCGGCATTGTGTTTTGCGCGCCTTTCAAGCTGGCGATGTCGGATATGCGCCGCCCGGAGCCGCCGCCTCATGCGCAATATGGTGGAAGGGGCGACGGTGACGCAACCCGCAAGGGCGCGAAAAACGGCGGTGGGGCGACAAATACTCGAGCGGGCCGAAAGGTTCCCAGTCCGGTCGAATGCCAGCACGGTGCGCGCCTCCCTGGCCGACGGACCGTCCGCGGTCAGACTGCCTGCAACAGAGCCTCGATCTCAGGGATAGCGTGGTTGGTCATCGTCTTTGGAATTTCCCCCGCGACCTTGTCCTCGACTTCCTTGTGCAGCTTCTTGCGCATGGCGCCGAGCACTATCGGCGGAGCGACGAGAACGATGCTGTCGAAGGCACCGCCATGGGCGAGCTTGTAAAGCCGGCCGGCGATCTCGTCGGCGAAGCGTTCCTTGCCTATGCGGTGCCAGTCGGTATCCTCGACCGCGCTACGGTGCACGGAGGGGCCGTCATTGTATCGGCCGGGGCTGTCGGTCCCTTGCTCGCGCGTGGGCGGGTTTTCCTGCTCCACCACCTGTATGACTTCAAGATTGGGATACTTGCTGTCGCCGACGTTCTTGAGGAAGAGCGCCTTTTCGCCGTCGGCCACCAAAACCCAGATACCGTGCTTCAGCCTGATCGTGTTCATGATAGCGCTCCTTCTTGAGTATGAGACTATTCGGAACGCGTTCCAGCCCGGCAACGTTCCAACCCAAGGTGAACCGAATGCCGTGGCGGCGGACCCCAAAGGTGGGCGGACATCTTTAATCTACAAAAATAGTAGAAATTGGAAAAAACTGTTTTGCGAGGCAGGACGCCGACGGCTAAAATCCGCTAAAATGAAGGCTCGAACCGGCTACTTGACGCCGCCCACTCCCACCGTGAAGAATATTTTTCTCCTGCCTTTCGCCGTTGCGGAAAAGCGATTGCCTGCCATCACCGGATGCGCGAGTGCTTTGCTTCTGGTTTTTCGCGCCCGGGCGTAAAACCGCGACACTGTTCCTGGATTGCGTTTCACATGCCGCAGGTCAATGCCAAGCTCAACGCCTTTCCCGTCTTCGTGCGGGTCAAGGGTGAAGCCGTGGCCATTGTCGGCGGCGGTGATGAGGCGCTGGCCAAGGCACGGCTGATCGGACAGTCGAGCGCGGTCCTGCGCATCATCGCCCAAAATGCCGAACCGGATCTGCTTGCCTTCATCGCCCAGTCCGGTGCCAGCCATATCGCGGCGGCCTACGATGCCTCACAACTTGACGGCGCGGTCATGGTGTTTGCCGCCAGCGGCGATGGGGAGCTTGACCGCCGCGTTGCAGCGGACGCGCGCCGGCTGGGTATTCCGGTCAATGCCGTCGACCGGCCGGAACTCTGCGATTTCTTCACCCCTGCGCTGGTCAATCGCGCGCCGGTCGCCATCGCCATCGGCACCGAAGGGGCAGGCCCGGTGCTTGCCCAGATGCTGCGCAGCCGCATCGACCGCATGCTGTCGCCGTCGTTCGGTGGGCTGGCGGCGCTCGCTGCTTCGTTCCGTGCCGCTGCCGAGAGACTGCCCAAAGGCAATATTCGTCGCCGGTTCTGGAGCGACTTCTTCGGCGGTGCGCCGGCGCGTGCCATAGAGGCTGGCGAGCTTTCGCGAGCGTATGAGGCGGCGACTGATCTGCTCCTGTCGAACGCGCCGGCATCAGGTCACATCGCGCTGGTTGGCGCCGGCCCGGGCGCCGAGGATCTGCTGACGTTGCGGGCGCATCGCCTGCTGATGGAGGCCGATGTCATCGTCCATGACGCGCTGGTGCCGGAGGCGGTTATCGCCATGGGCCGACGTGATGCCGAGCGCCTGGCGGTCGGAAAACGCAAGGGCTGCCATACCAAGAGCCAGGCCGAAATCAATGCGCTGCTGGTGGAACTTGGCCGCCAGGGCAAGCGGGTGGTGCGGCTGAAGTCGGGCGATCCGCTGGTGTTCGGCCGCGCCGGCGAGGAGATGGCGGCACTGCGTGACGCCGGCATCGCCTATGAGGTGGTTCCGGGTGTCACCGCGGCCTTTGCCGCCGCCGCCGATTTCGAGCTGCCGCTCACCTTGCGCGGTGTCTCCTCGTCGATGGTTTTCACCACCGGCCACGATCTGAAGGGCAATTCGCTGCCGGACTGGGCCAGGCTCGCCATTTCCGGCGCCACGGTCGCCGTCTATATGGGCCGCTCGGTCGCGGCCGAGGTTGCCGGCCGGCTGATCGAAGCCGGTCTTTCGCCGGATACGGCGGTCGCCGTGGTCGAGAATGCCAGCCTTGCCAACCGCCGCCGTTTCCATGGCACGCTGGCCGATCTGCCGTCGCTGGAAGCACGGGCCGATCTTTCCGGCCCGGTCATGACCATTATCGGCGACGCTGTCGCTGGGGCCAATTTCGAGCGATCCGAGCCGCTCGCGGCACACAGGATTGCAGGTGCGTCCGTCGCTGCCGAAGGAGTTCAGCCATGAAGATATTGACCGCCAATCGCCTCGGCGACGGCATTGCCGTCTGGTACGCCGATGGCGGCTGGGCAGAGACGGTGGATCAGGCGGACCCTGCCCACGATAAGGCGGCCGAGGATCGCCTGGAGGCGATCGGCGCCAGGGCGTTTGCCGCCAACGAGGTGGTCGACGTCAACCTGATCGACGCGGAAATCGTTGACGGCGTGGTCGAGCCCGTGCGGCTGCGCGAGAAGATCCGCGCCGCGGGCCCGACGATCCGTGGCGATCTCGGCAAGCAGGCCGAGCGGACAGCCTAGCCAGAATACCAAATGAAACGGGCGGACGCGCCCTGAAAGACGAAGCATGTACCGTTACGATGAGTTCGACCACGATTTTGTCCAGGCCCGCGTCGCCGAGTTCAGCGACCAGGTCCAGCGCCGGCTGTCCGGCGAGATCACCGAGGACCAGTTCCGGCCGCTGCGGCTGATGAACGGCGTCTATCTGCAACTGCACGCCTATATGCTGCGCATAGCGGTGCCCTATGGCACGCTGAACGGCAAGCAGTTGCGCATGCTCGGCCACATCGCCCGCAAATATGACAAGGGCTACGGACATTTCACCACGCGTCAGAACATTCAGTTCAACTGGCCGGCGCTGTCGGACATTCCGGCGATCCTGGCTGATCTGGCAAGTGTGGAGATGCACGCCATCCAGACCAGCGGCAATTGCATTCGCAACGTTACCGCCGACCATTTTGCCGGGGCTGCCGCCGACGAGGCCGCCGATCCGCGTCCCTATGCGGAGATCCTGCGGCAATGGTCGTCAGTGCATCCGGAATTCTCGTTCCTGCCCAGAAAATTCAAGATCGCGGTGACGGGTGCCGAGCGCGACCGTGCCGCCATCCAGACGCATGACATCGGGCTGCATCTGAAGAAGAACGCCGCCGGCGAGCTCGGCTTCGCCGTCTATATCGGTGGCGGTCAGGGCCGCACGCCGATGGTGGCGCGAAAAATCCGTGACTTCCTGCCGGAAGCCGACCTTCTGTCCTACTGCACGGCGATCCTGCGCGTTTACAACCTCTATGGCCGCCGCGACAACAAGTACAAGGCGCGCATCAAGATCCTCGTCCATGAGACCGGCGTCGAGGAAATCACCCGTCAGGTCGAGGCCGAGTGGCAGGAGTTGAAGGACGCCGAGCTTAAACTGCCTGAGGCCGACATCCGCGCCATCGAGGCCTATTTCGCGCCGCCGGCACTGACCGGGCGGCCGGGTGGCGACGAGGCCGTCAAGCTGGCTCGCCTCGATTCCAAGGGTTTCTCGGAGTGGCTCGACCAGAATGTGGTGACGCACCGCCATCCCGACTACGCGGCGGTGACGATTTCGCTCAAGGGCATCGGCGACGTGCCGGGCGACGCCTCGGACAGCCAGATGGAAGCGGTGGCTGACATCGCCGAAAAATACGCCTTCGACGAGCTTCGCGTCAGCCATGAGCAGAACCTGATCCTGCCGCATGTGGCGCGCGCCGACCTCAAGGCGGTCTATGACGCCCTTGTCGACATTGGCCTGGCGACGGCCAATTCCAACCTGATCTCGGACATCATCTCGTGCCCGGGCCTCGACTATTGCGCGCTGGCGACCGCACGCTCGATCCCGATCGCACAGGAAATCTCGCGCCGTTTCGCCTCGCTGGAGCGGCAGCGCGAGATCGGGGAACTGAAGCTGAAGATCTCAGGCTGCATCAATGCCTGCGGCCATCACCATGTCGGCCATATCGGCATCCTCGGCGTCGAGAAGAAGGGCTCCGAGCTCTATCAGGTCACACTCGGCGGCTCGGCCGACGAGAACACATCGGTCGGCGAGATCATCGGCCGCGGCTTCTCGTCGGAAGAGATCACCGATGCCATCGAGACGATCGTCGACACCTATCTCGGTCTTCGGACCGACCCACAGGAAAAATTCATCGACGCCTACCGCCGTGTCGGTCCCGCGCCGTTCAAGGAGGCGCTCTATGCTGGCGAAGCCAAGGCCGCTTGACCGCATTGTCGATGTCGATGATGGCGTCGCCGCCAAGGCGGCGGGGCTCGACGCGCTCTATGGCCATTTGAAGCCGCTCGAGATCATCGAACGCGCGGCCGGCGAACTGTTCCGCGACGAAATCGCGGCCGTGTCGTCTTTCGGCGCTGATTCCGCCGTGCTGCTGCACATGATCGCCGAGATCGACCGGTCGCTACCGGTCATCTTCCTCGACACCGGCAAGCATTTCGAGGAGACGCTCGGCTACCGCGACGCGCTCGTCGCCGATTTCGGGCTGACCAACATCCAGGTCATCAAGCCGGAGGAGGCTGCACTCGAGCGGATCGACCCGACGGGCAATCTCCACCAGAGCGACACCGATGCCTGCTGCAATGTGCGCAAGGTCGAGCCGCTGGCGCGTGGGGCCGCACCCTTTCGCGCCTGGTTGACCGGGCGCAAGCGCTTCCAGGCTTCGACACGGGCAGCACTTCCGGTGTTCGAGGCGGTCGGCCCGCGCATCCGCATCAATCCGCTGGCGCATTGGACGACATCGGATCAGGCGGACTATATGCGCGCGCATGTGCTGCGCGAAAATCCGCTCGTCGCCTACGGCTATCTCTCGATCGGCTGCTTCCCGTGCACGCAGCCGGTGCAGCCGGGCGAGGACGCGCGCAGCGGCCGCTGGGCAGGTCATGCCAAGACCGAGTGCGGCATTCATCTGTCGGGGCTGGAAGTTTCGCTGACCGACGCATCACTATAGGGTATGTTGCAATTCAGGTGAGGCCGGTCTGCAAACGGCTGCTTCCTGCGCTTCCGGTGCTCACGTACTTCAAGTACGCTCCGCTCCGGTTCTCGGAAGCAGCCGTTTTCGACGTGGCCTGACCTGAATTTCAACACACCCTTGAGCTCTTCGAATTTTGGGAATTTTGATGACTGGACCGACGACACCGGAGACCCGGCTCTGGACCCCGGAGGGTTTTCGCGAGGACGAGTGGGCTCATGCCGAAAACGCGGACGCGCTTTCCGGCAATGGCCGCTTCATCCTGCCGCTGCAGCCGTTCCTCGATCTTGATCCGGAGGTGCGCCTTTCCGCCAGGGAGCGGCTCGGCGTCCTGCTGCAGCCCGGCGACCAGCTCGAGAAGATCGCCGACCTGCTCGACCAGCTGTCGCTGGTGGCGCTCGCTTTCCCGGCCTTCAGCGACGGTCGCTCCTTCTCCAAGGGCGAATTGCTGCGCAGCCGCTACCATTTCGAAGGCGCGGTGCGCGCCACCGGGCAGGTTCTGGTCGACCAGTTGCCGCATATGCTGCGGCTCGGCTTCGACGAATTCGAGATCTCGAACCCTGTGCTGTTGAAGCGCCTGGAAGAGGGCCGCACAGGCGGATTGGGACTCTATTACCAGCCAGCCGCGGTGCCGGAACCCAAAGGCCCAAAATATTCGTGGCGGCGCGTGCGCTCTAGCTGACGTGAGCTTGTCCTCCATGCCACCTCTTGCGGCAGTCTGGTCGAACTAGGTGAACCCGTTTCAGTCGAGGTGATAGCACCGCGTCTGAGAGAGGTGGAATTTTGCCAAACTGGTCCGACCAATTTTGCGTTTCTCTCTTTCCCAAAGCACGTCTTGGCCGTAGGATGGCATTATTATTTCGTGATCCGAAATAAATGGCCACAAGGGAGGAACCGGGAATGGCTGGCAAGAAGATACTGATGCTCGTTGGCGAGTTCAGCGAGGAATATGAGATTTTCGTTTTCGAACAGGCGATGCATGCCGTCGGACACACCGTCCATGTCGTGTGCCCGGACAAGAAAGCGGGCGATGTCCTGAAGACCTCGCTGCACGACTTCGAAGGCCACCAGACCTACACGGAAAAGCTCGGCCACGACTACATCCTCAACAAGACGTTTGCCGAGGTGGATCCGGCCAAATACGACGCCGTCTACGCGGCCGGCGGGCGCGGACCGGAATACATCCGCATCGACAAGCGGGTGCAGGCGCTGGTGCGGCATTTCCACGAGGGCGGCAAGCCGATCTTCACCATCTGCCATGGGGTGCAGATCCTGATCGCGGTCGATGGCGTGGTAAGGGGCAGGGAAGTGGCCGCGCTCCACTATTGCGAACCGGAAGTGACGCTGGCCGGCGGCATCTACATCGATGTCGCGCCGACCGGCGCCCATGTCGACGGCAATCTGGTGTCGGCCAAGGGCTGGCCCGGCCTATCCAACTTCATCCGCGAATGCCTGAAGGTGCTGGGCACGGAAATCCGCCACGGCGAGATGCTGATGCGCGACGAGCGTCAGGCGGCCTGAGGTTAAGATCCAAGGTATCGTTCGCTTTCAAATCACATTGAAGGCCCGGCGCTGCCCCTCATCCGCCTGCCGGCACCTTCTCCCTGTATAGCGACGGGGAGAAGGCAGACTCTATACCGCCGCCCGCGCCTCACGGAACGACACCAGCTTGCGGCGGTTTTCGTCCCACAATGCGAGTTTGACGCAGCGCAAGCTCTCGAGCAGCGTGACGCGACCGATGCCGCGCAGCTCCGGATAATCGCGCAGCACTTCCTGCAGACGGTAGCCCGGCACCTTGGCGGAGAGGTGGTGTACGTGGTGGACGCCGATATTGCCGGTGAACCAGTTCAGCACCGGCGGCAAATCGTAATAGGACGAGCCGTGCAAGGCGGCGCGCTGGAATTCCCATTCGTCATCCTTTGCCCATTCCGTCTCCTCGAACTGGTGCTGGACATAGAACAGCCAGATGCCGGCCGAACCGGCGAGAATGACGATCGGCAGATGGACAATCAGAAACGCACCGGGGCCAACGGCCCAGATGAGCAAGGCCGCCGCAAGCGCGATGGCGAGATTGGTGGTCATTGACGACACCCAGGGCGTCAGCCCGACACGCATCATGCCGACAGGCAGCCTTTGCGAGAAGATGAACAGCCAGATCGGCCCGAGACCGAACATCACCAGCGGATGGCGGTAAAGCCGATAGGCCAGGCGGCCACGCCAGGACATCCGCCGGTATTCGGCAACGGTCAGGGTCCGGATGTCGCCCATGCCGCGCTCGTCGAGATTGCCGGCGCCGGCATGATGTGTCGCGTGGGCACGGCGCCAGCAGTCGTAGGGCGTCAGCGTCAGGACGCCGAGCGCGCGGCCGATCCAGTCGTCGGCAACACGATTGGCGAAGAAGGAACCATGGCCGCAATCATGCTGGATCATGAAGATGCGCACCAGGAACCCGGCCGCCGGAAGGATGAGGACCAGCCCCCACCAATGGCCATAGGCATAGGCGGCCGAAGAGAGCGCCCAGAGCGTGGCAAATGGAATGAGGGTGATGGCGAGTTCGATGGCACTGCGCCGCCGGTCCGGCTTCTTGTAGCGCGCCAGAATCTTCAGCCAGGCGCGCTTGCTGTTAGCGGCCGCGTCGGGGGAAATCATGTTCATCACGAACCATAGGCGGGGCGTGCCGCCGCCGCAAGGCGACTATCACGCGAAATTACCGCGCGTAATTGTCGCGTAAGAATCCTGGCGAGAGCCTTAGTGGCGTCGCCAGCTTACGTCCCCATCCTCCAATCGGTCGAGGCGGTCGAGCAATTGCCTGAAGCGGTCGGGAATGTCGGCCTCGGTGCGGAAAGCCGGCAAGGTGCGCAAAAAACGGGTCATCGCCTCGGCACCAAGCTGGCGCCGGACCTCCGTGGCGAGCCGTTCTCCCTTTTCAGCCTTGTTGCGGGTCATCATTTCAAAATCCTATGTCGGTTCCGAAACTCCTCCAGCAAGGGAATGGTTCCCGCATCACGCCCTTGTGGCAAGCAAAGCTGGCAAGTACGGTAAAATTTGAATTAAAATCGAAGTATCACCGCCGGTCACGGCTTAGTGCCGGCCAAAGGCCGAGGGGCGCTTACCCCTTGATTTTTGGCCGCCGAACCTCGATATCGGGCACAAAATCCAGACCATTCGAGATAACGGGAAACGGCGATGAGCGACCAGGCAAAAGACGAACGCGTGCCCAGTGAAGCGGAGGCGGCCGAGGCCAATGCCGAGCGCACGGAAGGCAGCATCGATGGCGACTATGAAGCGCTTGTGCGGCTGCTGAAGGAAAATGAAGAGCTGAAGGACCGCGCTTTGCGTGTCGCGGCCGAGATGGAGAACCTGCGCCGCCGCACCGCGCGCGACGTGCACGACGCGCGCACCTATGCGGTTGCGAATTTCGCGCGCGACATGCTGTCGGTGTCGGACAATCTGCGCCGCGCGCTCGACGCCATTCCCGCCGAGGCCAAGGCATCTGGTGATGCCGGTTTCAAGGCACTGATCGAAGGCGTCGACCTGACCGAACGCGCCATGCTGTCGGCGCTGGAACGGCATGGAGTCAAGAAACTCGCTCCGGAGGGCGAGAAGTTCGATCCCAATTTCCACCAGGCGATGTTCGAAGTGCCCAATCCCGATGTGCCGGCCAATACGGTGGTCCAAGTCGTGCAGCCAGGCTATTCGATCGGGGAGCGCGTGCTGCGCCCGGCCATGGTCGGCGTCGCCAAGGGCGGACCCAAGATCGCCGCCGAGGCACCCGTCGAGCCGGGGCCGGTCAATGAGCAGGCCGAGAAGGACGCGTAGTAAGGGAATAGGCAGTAGGCAGTAGGCAGTACGGAACTAAGGAGACGTATCAATCGCACGGCTTCGTGCTATTCATACGCCAATCCCTAATCCCCACCGCCTACTGCCTCATGTCTTTGAATCCCATCGCCCTTCTCGATTATGCCGGCGTTGCTGTTTTTGCGGCGACCGGGGCGTTGGCCGCGTCTCGCAAACAGCTCGACATTATCGGGTTCTTGTTTCTGGCCAGCATTACCGGGATCGGCGGCGGCACCTTTCGCGACCTCATCCTCAATGTGCCTGTCTTCTGGGTGGTGAACCGCGACTATGTGCTGATTTGCGCTATCGTGGCGGTCCTGGTCTTCTTCACCGCGCATCGGGTCGAGTCCCGTTACAAACTGCTGCTGTGGCTCGACGCCATCGGGCTTGCAGCCTTTTCGGTGATGGGCGCGGCGAAGGGGCTGGCAATCACCGGTTCGCCGGTGGTTTCGATCATCACCGGCATGCTGACCGCGACCTTCGGCGGCATATTGCGCGATCTCCTGGCTGGGGAACCTTCGGTGCTGCTGAGGCCGGAGATCTATGTCACGGCCGCTCTGGCGGGCGCCGCCATCTTCACCCTGGGCGATGTCGCCGGATTGCCGCAGATTGTCTCCGGTTTGGCCGGCTTCGCCGTGGCGTTCGCCGTGCGTGGTGGTGCGCTGCGCTTTGGCTGGGCGTTTGCGTCCTACAAGAGCCGGCCCGGCCGGCGGCCCGAAGACATTCCGTAAGGGTGACTAGGGATTAGTCAGTAGTCAGTGGTGGTTATCACTGCTGCTCACTAGGCCGCGAAGCGCTGCGCTTCTCCGCCATAATAGTTGACGTAGCGGGCACCGATCTCCTTGACCGGCATCACCACGAAGACGTCGACCGTCGAGAATTCGCGATCGATGACGCAGCCGTCGCCGATGCGGGCGCCGACTCGCAGATAACCCTTGACCAAGGGCGGCATCGCCGCGATTGCCGCCTTGGCGTTGACCGCCTCGATCGGCATCAGGTCCATGGAGCAATAGCGCCCGGATACGGCGCGCACATCCCAGGCCGAGTTGGTCCGGCAGTGATGGGCAAGATAGGTGAGCGCCTCGGCATGCGCGGCCGGCACGGTGCCGTGGAAGGAAGCGCAGCCGGTCATCACGCCGATCTCGTAGTGATTGATGTAGGCCCAGATGCCCTGCCACAGCGCCTCGATGGTGCGCTTCGACCGGTACTCGGGCAAAACACAGGAACGGCCGAGTTCGAGAAAACGCTGGCCGGGATGACGGGCGATGAGCTTGGTCAGCTCGAATTCGCCTTCGGAATAGAAGCCTCCGGCAGCGGCCGCGATCTCTTGCCGCAGCAGGCGGTAGGTGCCGACGATGCGGCGGTGCTCGGGACCGGAAATCGAATTGTCGAAGACAAGCAAATGATCGCAGAGCGGATCGAACCGGTCGGCGTCACGCCGATCCTGCGCCTGGAACAGATCCTTCCTGGCGCCAAGCTCGTCGTAGAAAACACGGTAGCGCACTTCCTGCGCGGCCGCGATCTCGGCCTCGTTGCGGGCAAGCCGCACTTCGAGGTTGCCGATACGGCCGAGCGCTGCGCCCTTCATGACGGAATCGACGTTACGCCCGGCGAGCAAGGCGCTGCTGGCGTTCGGCCGAGTGTCACATTCCGGCATAACTGTATGCACGAGTGATTCTCCTTCGAGCCATCCCTCTTGGCACGGGGATACGGTGTAGGTGCAACAGGATTGTGACAGTACCGTGATACGCCGTCGCGGGCAATACTTCGTCGGCTGGCGAAAACGGTCAACCGGCTATGTTCGGTGAGCAGAGTCGAGGCGCCCCGCGTCCGCACGGATCGAGGCGACGCGCCTCAAGCCATTGTTTTCATGGATGTCATCCTCACGGAACCAGGGCCGCTCTAAGGCGACATGCATTCGCGGCGCGGCCGGAAAAAAACAGCTCAGGCGGCCACCTGGCTCTCGACGGCGGTGACCAGGGCGTCCGGGTCCAGCGGCTTGGTCACGAAGCCGCTGGCGCCATGGGCGAGCACGGCATGGCGGGTCTTTTCCTGGCTGTCGGCTGACAGCACCATGATCGGCACGGGCGCCACGGCCGTTTCCTCCTCATGGCGGCGTATGGCCGCAATTGCGTCCAACCCGTCCATGACCGGCATATGCAGGTCCATCAGCACCACGTCGAAGCGGTGCTTATGTCCGGCGCTGGTGATGGCCTCGACGGCGGCCTTGCCGTTGCCGACCACCTTGACGCGATGCCCGGCCTTCAACAGCGTGGCGCGCGCCAGCATGGCATTGATGTCGTTGTCTTCGGCGATCAGCACGGAAAGGCCCTGCTGGCGCTCGCCGGCGGCGCAAAGCGCCGGGATGCGGCGCATTTCCGGATGGGGCTGGGCCAGAGCCGACGCATGGTTGCTCAAAAGCACACGCAAAAGTGTTCCTCCGCGCACCGGCCGGGCCAGGAAGGTCGCGTAGCCGCTGGCGCGGAATTCGCCAAGCATGCCGCGGTCGGTCGGCGCGATCAGCGTGACGGCTTCGCAATCGGAAAGGCCGCTTTGGCGCAACCGCTTGAGCAGACGTCCGTCGCTCTCCTCCATGGCCGCGTCGACCAGAAGCACGTCGCAGGCATCGGCAAAGGACGCGGCCTGCGCCACGGTGGTGGCGATCCCGGCGGTGCCGCCATTGGTGCGGATGGTGCGGGCGATGGCGTCGGCTTCAACGGTGTTCTTCGACAGGATCACCGCGCGCCTGCCGGCAAGGGCATTGAGCCGGCCCTGTGGCGCCTCGGTGGCTGCCATGGCCGGGATTTCGAAGACGAATTCCGATCCCTGGCCAAGCCGGCTGGAGACCGAGATCGTGCCGCCCATGGCAGCCACCAGGCGCTTGGAGATGGCAAGTCCAAGACCGGCCCCGCCATGGGCGCGCGTCGACGTGCCGTCGGCCTGCTCGAATTCCTCGAAGATGCGCTCCATGTCCTCGTCGCGCAGGCCGGGACCGGTGTCGGCGATGGTGAAGCAGATGCGGTCGCTGGTCTCGGTGCGGGCACGCGCCACGCTGACCAGCACGCCGCCGCTGTCGGTGAACTTGATGGCGTTGCCGATGAGGTTGAGCAGCACCTGCCTGACCCGGCCCGGATCGGCGGTGATCATTTGCGGTACGTCCGGCTCGACGTGACAACCGAGGCCGATATCCTTGGCGAAGGCGCGCGCCGCCAGCAGTTCGATGATGTTCTCGGCGATCTCGCGCACCGACATGGGCTGCGGTTCCGGATCGAAGCGTCCAGCCTCGATCTTGGAATAGTCGAGCAGGTCCTCGATCAGGGCGAGCAGGGCGCTGGCGGAGGTCGAGATGGCGCCGACATAGGTCTGCTGCTCCGCCGACAGGCTGGTGTCGGCCAAGAGCCTCGCCATGCCCATGATGCCGTTCATCGGCGTGCGGATTTCATGGCTGACGGTGGCGAGAAAGCGCGATTTGGCCTGGCTGGCATACTCGGCTCGCTCGCGCGCTGTAATCAGCGAGGATTCGGCGCGCTTGCGGGCGGTGATGTCGCGGGCGATGGCGCGATGCGAAACCGCGCCGCTGTCCTTCTCGCGCACCGACAGCTCGATCCACGAGAACCAGCGCGGGCCGCTCGGCGTACGGATGGCGACGTCGGTGGAGCTCAGGCACTCGTGATCGGAAAAGGCGGCATCGGGAACGATGCCGACTTCGATGCCGAGTTCGGCCAACGTCTTTCCGGCAAGGTCGCGCTGATCGGTACCGACCAGATCGGCGAACACCTTGTTGGCATAGACGATGTAACCGTCGCGATCGCGGTGGATGACGAGGTCGCCAAGCGCGTCGATGAGACCGCGAAAGCGCTCCTCGCTTTCCTGCATCTCCCACATGCGGTCGGCCAGCGTCTCGATCTCGGCGCGGCTGCGGGCAGTGGTCTCGTCAAACAGCACTGCGGTACGATGGACGCGACGTCTGGCGTGCAGATGCATGGCAAGGCCAGCGAGGCCGGTCGCCAGCAGCGCGAGGCTGATGAAGATCGGCGCGCCGGTCAGATGCGACAGGCCCGCCAGCGCCAGGATGACAACGAAAGTCAGGAGCGGCAGGCCTTGCTGCCTGGCCAATTGCTGTTCGGGTACCAGCGGTGGCGCGGCGACAAACCGCCGTGCCGCCATCGGCGCCGGCGCGGATACCGCATCGGCGTCGTCGCCAGTGTCCGCCCGTTGGCTGCCGGATTCCGCGATCATGCGAAATCCTTGCCAGACAGAGATTATGGAAGATTGCGGCGGATCGTTCGAATTTTAGCAGATAGGGCATTTTGTCCTGGCAGCGGAGGGTCCGCTACCAGATTCGGCAATTCCGTCCGCCGCCAGCGATAGGCGAGGCCGGTCACATGTCGACGACGACGCGTCCGCGGATCTTGCCGTCGACGATATCGCGTGCCGCATCGATGATGCCGTCGAAGCCGATGGCCGTGGACAGGTTGGCAAGCTTCTTCAAGTCGAGATCGGTGCCGATGCGACGCCAGGCCTCGAGGCGCACGGCCTTCGGCGCCATCACCGAATCGATGCCGAGCAGCGAGACGCCGCGCAGGATGAAGGGGGCGACACTTGCCGGCAGGTCCATGCCGCCGGCCAGGCCGCAGGCGGCGATGGCACCGCCATAGGAAGTCATCGAGAGAACGTTGGCCAGCGTGTGACTGCCGACCGAATCGACGCCGCCGGCCCAGCGCTCCTTGGCCAGCGGTTTGGCGGGCTGGTTGAGCTCGTCGCGCGATATCACCTCGGCGGCGCCGAGGTTGATCAGATAGGGGCTTTCGGCATTGCGGCCCGTGGACGCAACGACATGGTAGCCGAGGCTGGACAGGATCGAGATCGCGACCGAACCGACGCCGCCGGCCGCGCCCGTCACCACCACGGGGCCGCGATCGGGCAGGATGCCGTGCCGTTCCAGCGCCATGACAGAAAGCATGGCGGTGTAGCCAGCGGTGCCGACCGCCATCGCATCGTGCGGGCTCATGCCTTTCGGCAGCGGCACCAGCCAGTCACCGTTGACACGGGCGCGCGCCGCATAGGCGCCGAAATGGGTCTCGCCGACGCCCCAGCCGTTCAGGATGACCTTGTCTCCCTTGCGCCAGTCGGGATTGGAAGAGGAGATGACGGTGCCGGCGAAGTCGATGCCCGGCACCAGCGGCCAGCGGCGGACCACCGGCGCCTTGCCGGTAATGGCCAGTCCATCCTTGTAGTTCACCGTCGTCGCCTCGACCGCGACGGTGACGTCGCCCTCCATCAGGTCGGCGTCGGTGAGGTCCGTCACGGCTACCGACTGCTTTTTGTCGGCGTCGCGCGAAACGAGGATGGCTTTGAAGGTTTCGGACATCTTTTTCTCCGCGAGCTTGCTTGTCGGGGTGACTGTGCGGCGATGGCCGCGTCGGGTCAATCGTTCGAAGGCGTGGGCTCGCGCCGCCAGCCGATGAGTTCGTCGAAGACGACGAGTGCCGCGCCCACCGAAATGAGGGCGTCGGCGAGGTTGAAGACGGCAAAGGACCAGACCGGCGTGTGAAACAGGATGTAATCGATGACGTGGCCGTAGACGGCGCGGTCGATCAAATTGCCCAGCGCACCGCCGATGATCAGTGCAAAGCCGGTGCGGGCGACGACATGACCTGACGGCGTGCGGGTGGCGAGATAAAGTACGAAGGCGACGACCAGCACGGCGATGACCACCAGGCCAGTGTCGCCGAAGGAGGAGAACATCGAGAAGGCGATGCCGGTGTTGTAGGTGCGAAACAGCGCCAGGAACGGCAACAGATCGAGCTTTTCCTGGAAGGGCAGCCCGGCTTCGACCAGATGTTTTATCCATTGGTCGAGCGCGATGGCCACGATGACGAGCAGGGCGTAGGGAGACCACGATTTCAAGGTTGGATAGCCCTCACTTGGAGTCCGCGATGGGGTCGAGCTTCAGCGCACCGCGCCGGATCTCGAACAGCATGATGCCGGTGGCGACGGCGAGATTGAGCGAATCGGCGCGGCCGGCTTGCGGAATCCTGAGCAACCTGTCGCAACTGGCCGCCAGGCTTTCGGGCAGGCCCTGCTGCTCGTTGCCCATCATCAGCAGCACCGGTCCGCGGGAAAAGTCGACCGAGCGGTAGTCGACCGCGCCTTTCAGATGCGTGCCGGCGACGAGGCCTGAAAACCCGCCGCGCCAGGCAAGGAAGGCCTCGGTCGTTGCCTTCGCCACCGGCACGGCGAAGATCGAGCCCATGGTGGCGCGCACCGTCTCCACCGAAAAAGGATCGGTGGTGTCGCCGACCAGGATGACACCCTTGGCGCCGACGGCATCGACGGTGCGGATGACGGTGCCGAGATTGCCGGGGTCGCGCACCCGGTCGAGCGCCACCCAGACATCGCCATTGCCGGCGCGGATGTCCTTCAGTGTCTGGAATTTCTGCGAGAAGACGCCGACCACCATTTGCGGATTGTCGCGGCGAGTGATGGCGACAAGCACCTTTTCCGATACTTCGAGCACCGTGCCGCCGGCGGCAACCGTGCGCGCGGCGACCTTCTCCACCGCCGGGTTGCCGCGTCCGGCCTTGGCGAAGACCAGGGTCCTGATCTGCCAGCCCAGGTCGAGCGCATCGATGACCAGCTTCAGTCCCTCCGCCATGAAGGCGTTCTGCTGGTCGCGGAATTTCTTCAAGGCGAGTGCCTTGATGTCCTTGACGAGCGGATTGGCGAGGCTGGTGACTTCCTTCACCTGGCCGGGTGCGCCCACGTGCCGCTCGTTCATTCAGGCCACCCAACGCGAAAACAGTGATGTCGAAAGCGCCCGGCCGGCGGACTTTTCACGGATGATCAGCTCACCTGATTCGACCCTGCCGCCCATGCCGGCAAAGGTGTCGCGCATCAAGGCATGGATGGCAAAGAAGGACGCGCGGATCGAATAGGCGGTCAGCACCACGGCAAGCGGCTTCGGCGTCAGGATCGCGCGGCAGAGATCGGTCAATGCCGGCAGGTCCTCGAACAATTGCCAGACCTCGCCCTTGGGACCACGGCCATAGGCCGGCGGATCGAAGAGAATGATGTCATAGCGGCTGCCGCGGCGCTCCTCGCGTTCGGCGAATTTCATCGCGTCGTCGACGATCCAGCGGATCGGCTTGTTGCCGAGCCCCGCCATCTCCTGGTTTTCGCGCGCCCAGCCGATCGCCTTCTTCGAGGCGTCGACATGGGTGACCTCGGCGCCCGCGCGCGCCGCCACCAGCGAGGCAAGGCCGGTATAGCCGAACAGGTTCAGGACCTTGACCGGCCGCTTCGCCGCCGCGATCAGCCCGGCCATGTGGTCCCAGTGCGAGGCCTGCTCCGGAAAAACGCCGACATGGCGAAACGAGGTGAAACGGCCGAGATAATCAATGCCGTCATGCTTCATCGGCCAGGTTTCGCCGAGTGGCGTCTTGGGAAAGCGCCAGCGGCCAATGCCTTCCTCGTCGGTATCGCCGGTGAAGATTGCGTCGGCACGCTCCCAGTCCTTTGCCGGCAAGGCCTTCTGCCAGATCGCCTGGCCCTCGGGCCGCACGATGCGGTAGGGGCCGTATTGTTCAAGCTTCTGGCCGGAGCCGCTGTCGAGCAGCGCATAATCGGCGTTGGGCGCCACTTCGAGGATCAGCGGAAGCTGCTCGGCCGGCAGGGCGCCATCGCGACGGGTAAGGATGCGCGGCGCGGACCTCGGTTCAAGCTGGTTATCTGGTTTCAAGTCACGCGATTCGCGCGGCTTGGCGTCTGTCTTGACCGCTGGCCGATTCTCCTGCGGGCGCGGCTGTGCGGCCCCACCCTTCGCCGGCTGGTGCGGGCGGCCGTCGCGGCGTTTGTCGCGAAAAGACTTCAAGAGGCAGCATCTCCGGCGGTTCGGCCCGCTTCTGCCACAGCTATGCCCTTGTGCGCAACAAACGGCGATTGTGGAACGGCTGGCGACTGGGGCCGCGAAGAAGCTCGCAGATGTTACGGCTTGAGCGCCGTGTAAACGGCAATGCCGGCGGCAAGGTCCTCGAGCGCGGCGCCGACCGACTTGAACAGCGTGATCTCGTCAGTGCTCTCGCGGCCCTTCTTCTGATTGCGGGCGAGTTCGTGCAGGTCGGCGATGATGGCTTCCGGTTTCAGGATGCCGGAGGCCAGTGGCTGGACGATGTCGCCGGCCTCCTTGGTGGCGCCGGCGCGGGTGTCGACATAGACACGGGCGCGTGCGATCGCGTCGTCATCGCTTTCGCGCATCGTCGGGGTGAAGCCGCCGACCAGGTCGACATGGGTTCCCGGCCGCAACAGCGAGCCCTTGATAAGCGGCGTGGTGGTGATCGTCGCGGAGGAGACGATGTCGGCCTGGCCAAGCTCGGCATCGAGATCGATCGCGGCGCTGGCGGCGAAGCCCTCGGCGCGCAGATCGGCCGCGACTTTCTCGGCATTGGCCGGGGTACGGTTCCAGATGCGGATGGTTTTGATCCGCCGCACCGCCGAATGCGCCTTGGCGAGGAACGGCGACAGGGCGCCGGCGCCGACCACAAGTAGGCGTGAAGCATCGTCACGAGCGAGATAGGACGCCGCGAGCGCCGAGGCGCAGGCCGTCCGCCACTGCGTCAGCCGCTGGCCGTCGATCAGGGCTTCCGGTTCGCCGGTGCTGCCGTTGAGCAGAAGATAGAGACCCATCACGGCGGGCTTGCCGATGGCGTTGTTATCGGGCGAGACGGTGACGATCTTGACACCGATGTGCCCCCCGGCCGAGGTGCCGGCGGCGTTGAAATCGGTCCATGCCGGCATCAGCAGCAAGGTCGAGGCCGCACCATCGGGCCGTTCGACCGCGTGATGATGCCTGACGGGCTGCACCGCACCCTCTCGAAACGCGGTGCGCAACGTTCCGACCAATCCAGGAAAGGTCAGCGCACGGTCGACCTCGGCGGCCGAAATGGTCAGCATGAAAAGCTCCGTGAAACGAAAGGCGCCGGCCGGCGGTTCAATTGCTCGGCTTCGGCAGCACCGGTCCCTGCGGCGCCGCAGGCGTGCGGCTGACCGCCTGGCGCAGGTTTTCCGCCTCGACGCCACGCTGACGCGCCAGCTTGCGGTAGCGGCCCTGCTTGACCCAGGTTGCCAGGCTGCCGACGATCATGCCGATGGCCAGCGCCAGGAACAGGAAGATGAACAGCGGCAAGGTGAGCGTCAGCTTCGGATTGCCGGGGTTGAACGGGTCCAGCGTGAAGGCGACGAGTTCGCGGTTGGCGACGGCCAAAGCGATCAGGATGATCGCGAGAGGCACGAAGACCACGATGAGCATGAAGCGATTGAGCATGATATCTTCCGTCGCAAGCGGGCCGGACAAGGCCGTCTGGCGCTGATGTTGCGCCTACTTGCCGCCGTTCAGCCTTTCGCGCAGTTCCTTGCCGGTCTTGAAGAACGGCACCCATTTCTCCTCGACCTCGACCGATTCACCGGTGCGCGGATTGCGGCCGGTGCGCGCGGGGCGGTTTTTCACCGAAAAGGCGCCGAAGCCGCGCAGTTCGACCCGGTTGCCTTCGGCAAGGGCGTCGGTGATTTCATCGAAGATCGCGCCGACGATGTTTTCGACGTCGCGCAGGAAAAGATGCGGATTGCGCGTGGCAATAATCTGCACAAGTTCGGACTTGATCATCAGACGGGTCCCCGTGAAAGCCGTGCGGTCAAAATTATCAGGATGATTTTGTTTGTTTTTTCAGTCCCAAGCGGCGTCTCAAGGGTGCCAGACGGAAACGAGACCGTCAAGAAACAAGCGGTCGGCGCCGAGTTCGTGGATGACATCGCCGCTGTAGTCAGGCAGGCCGAGCGCGCCGCCGATCGTTTTCACCATGGCCTTTGACCAGAAGAAGCCTCCGCGCCGTTCGGTGTTCTTCCACTCGACCACCTTGAGTTTGGCATCGACACCCTTGGTCGCCAGCCAGTCGATGGCCTCGGTCTCGCCGCCGACGGAGTCGATCAGGCCGTTGGCGACACCCTGGCGGCCGGTGAAGATCGAACCGTCGGCAAGCGCCAACGCTTGTTCATGGGTCATCTTGCGGCGCTCGGCGACGATGCCGACGAACCAGTCATAGCTGTCGAGGATGAGCTTGCGGACCATGGCGCGCTCGTCGTCATTGGTCGGCTTGAAGGGAGACGGCGAGGCCTTGAGCGGCGAGGATTTCACCTCCTCCAGCTTGACGCCGAGCTTGTCCATCAGGCCGCTGACGTCGGGATACTGGATCAGCACGCCGATCGAACCGACGATCGAGGTCTTGCGGGCGACAATGTGGTCGGCGGCACTGGCGATCATATAGCCCGCCGAGGCGGCGAGCGTGCCGACTTCGGCCACTACAGGCTTGTCGGCGGCCACCTTGCGCACCTCCTCAAAGATCGATTCGCCGCCGACAGTGGTGCCGCCGGGCGAATCGATCGCAAGGATCACGCCTTTTACCTTCGACGACTGGCGGATAGTCTCCAGCCGCTTGATCAGTTCGTCATCCTCGGTGATGGTGCCTTCGATCCTGACCTTGGCGATATGGTCGACAGTCGCCCCGCCGAAATCGTCGCGGTACAGCCAGGCCGAGAGCATAATCACCCCAAGCGCCACGATGCCGAAGGCCGCGACACGCCAGAAAGTCAGCTTGCGCCGCAAACGGCGGCGGTCGATCAGGTCGTCGGCTCTCATTGCCATGGTCAGCCTCACAATCGGCGGGAAGAGATGCTTTAGACCATGATGCCCACATCGGGAAGCAGTTCCGTCTTCCCGATGGCGCGGCAATCCGCGCGCGCCGATCCTCAGGCTGTCCATTTTGTGACTGGCCTGGGCAACGGACCCAAGGTAAAGGGAGGAACAGCAGCGATGAAAAACGACGCAACGGCGTCCATTTCTGCTATGAAGTACCGGTTGTTGTGCTGACCTGGTTTTCGTTTGTACAACGGCAGTTGTCACATTTTTGCGCGTTTCGTCGGCTTGTGCTTGCTTGAGGGCGCTGGCATCCCACCTATAGGCGGTGCTCCGGGCGGGCAGGGTTTTAGAAGAAAGCAGTCATGTTAGCGCGACCGAATGAACCGACCAGCCCCGAGACGGAGTTGGCTCCCCCGGCGGATGGCCGGACACGGAGCGATGCGTTCGACCGCGCCCAGCGTCATTCGCGCCGCGTGCGGGTGCTCAAATTCGCGGTGCCCTTGGCTGCGGCGTTGATCGCCGTCGCCTTCCCCGTCTATTCCTATCTTGCGGCGCCCGTCTCCGTCGCGGTGCAGGCCGAAGGCACCGCTTTTTCCAACGGCAAGCTGGTGATGGCCAATCCCAAGCTCAACGGTTTCACCAAACAGAAGCAGCCCTATTCGATGACGGCCCTGCGGGCGATACAGGATGTCAGCACGCAAGGCATCATCGAACTCGAAGGCATAGACGCCAAGGTTCCGGTCGGGCCAGACAATGTCGCGGCGGTCAAGGCCTCGCAGGGCACCTACGATCGCAACGGCAATACTATGAAATTGACCAGTGACGTCTCGATAACCACGACCGATGGTATGCAAGCCAAGTTCAAATCGGTCTTCCTCGACATGGGCAAAGGCACTATGAAGACGGATGATCCCGTCGATGTCAGTCGTGGCGGGTCGCGGATCACGGCGGATTCCTTGTCGGTCCAGGACAATGGCAAGATCCTGGTGTTCGAGAACAGGGTGCGCGTCAACATCGATCCCGCCAGTCTGAAGGCGGCTGAGGCAAAGGGCGAATAGGCGAATGTGGCTCAACAGTTCGACACGGCTTGCGGCCGCAACTTCGGCGCTGCTCCTGCTTAGCCTGACGCCGTCGCTGGCGCAGTCCAGTGCCACCAGTCAGGTGTCAGGCCTCAAACTGGCCGGCGATAAGCCTATCCAGATCGAGAGCGACAAGCTTGAAGTGCGGCAGGCCGAGAATGTCGCCATCTTCACGGGCAATGTCACGGTCGCCCAAGGGCCGACGCTGATGAAGGCCGGCAAGATGATGGTCTATTACGTCAAGGATCCCAACGCAGCGGCCAAGGGCACGGAAGCCGCGGGGGCGGCGATGACCGGCTCTGCCAACATCGACCACCTGGAAATCTACGACAAGGTCTACATCAAGTCGGATCAGCAGGTCGCGACCGGCGATCAGGGTAGCTTCGACATGAAGAGCCAGGTGCTGGTGCTTTCGGGCAAAAAGGTCGTTCTGTCGCAAAACGACAATGTCCTGGTCGGCTGCAAGCTGACCGTGCAGATGAAAAGCGGGCTGGCTCAGGTCGACCCATGCGCTGGGCAGCGTGTCCAGATGTCGATCACGCCGCCGCCGAAATCGGGAGCGACGAACCCCTGATGGCCAGCCTGTCGTCGCTGACGGCGCGTCTTCCGGGACGGGCCGCAGGCAAGGTTTCGGCTCCGGCCACAATCACTGCCGACAAGGCCAAGTTCAAGGGAACCTTGATCGCCAAGGGCCTGACCAAGAGCTATAAGGGCCGCAAGGTCGTCAGCGGCGTCACGCTGGGCGTGCGTGCCGGCGAGGCCGTCGGGCTGCTCGGCCCCAACGGCGCCGGCAAGACAACCTGTTTCTACATGGTCACCGGCCTGGTGCCGGTGGATGAAGGCACGATCGAGATCGACGGCTTCGACGTCACCTCGATGCCGATGTACCGTCGCGCGCGCCTCGGCATCGGCTATCTGCCGCAGGAGGCCTCGATTTTCCGTGGCCTCAACGTCGAGCAGAATATCCGCGCCGTGCTGGAAGTGGTCGAAAAGGACCGCAAGGTGCGCGAACGCAATCTCGACGAACTGCTCGAGGAATTCCACATCAGCCATCTGCGCAAGGCGCCATCCATGTCGCTCTCCGGCGGCGAGCGGCGCCGCCTGGAAATCGCGCGCGCTCTGGCGACGCGCCCGGCCTACATGCTGCTCGACGAGCCTTTTGCCGGCATCGATCCGATCGCTGTCGCGGATATCCAGCAATTGGTGCGCCATCTGACGGCACGCGGCATCGGCGTCCTCATCACCGACCACAATGTGCGCGAGACGCTCGGTCTGATCGACCGCGCCTATATCATCCATGCCGGCCAGGTGCTGACCCATGGCCGCGCCGACGAGGTGGTGGCGAACCCCGACGTGCGGCGGCTTTATCTGGGCGAGGGTTTTACGCTTTAGGGCTGTTCAGCATCGGTAGAATCGATGAACCGCTCCTGGTCACGATTTTGCGTGTGACCGCCTGTATTTCCGCGATTTTCGCCAGGCTAACCGTCCGGTAAGCGGGTTTTGCTAGCCTTCGCCTTGACAAGCAAAAGCCGGGCCAGTTTCTATGGCCGGCCGCGAAATTCATTTCCGGCAGTCCGGACGCGTAGAGGAGGCGTTTGAAACCGAACCATGGCGTTGGCGGCGAAACTACAGCTCCGACAGTCGCAGTCGCTGGTGATGACGCCGCAGCTGATGCAGTCGATTCGGCTGCTGCAGTTCACCCATGTCGAACTCGAGCATTTCATCGACGAGGAGATCGAACGCAACCCGCTGCTGGAGCGCGCGGAGCCGCAGGACGATGCTGTCAGCGACCAGGCGCAGAAAACCGAGGTGGAGCCGCAAGCGGCCGCCGACGGCGACTGGTTCGAGAACGAGGCGGGATGGAGCGCCGAGGCGATCTCGGAAAAACTCGATACCTCACTTGAGAACCTGTTTCCCGACGATCCCGGCACCAGCGAGCGGCTCGGACCCGACCTGACGGCACAATGGAAATCGGCCTCGGGCAATGGCGGCGGCTCCTCGTCCGAGGGGCTCGACGTCGGCGACATGGCGGCGAGTGCCGTCACCTTGCGCGACCATGTCGGCGAGCAGATCGCGCTCGCCTTCGCCGATCCCGCAGCGCGGCTGATCGCCGGGGAACTCGCCGACAGCCTGGACGAGAGCGGCTATGCCAGGGCCGATTTTGCGGAAATCGCTAGGCGTCTGGGCACTGACGACACCGCCGTGGGCAGGGTCCTGGCGGTGTGCCAGACCTTCGAGCCGGCCGGCCTGTTCGCCCGCGATCTTGCCGAATGCTTGTCGCTGCAGCTTGCCGTTCGTGATCGCCTCGACCCGGCGATGCAGGCCCTGGTGGCCAATCTCGAACTCCTGGCGCGGCGCGATTTCCAGGCGCTGAAGCGGATCTGTGGCGTCGACGAGGAGGATTTGCTCGATATGCTGGCCGAGATCCGGGCACTCGATCCGCGCCCGGGCATGGCTTTTTCAGGCGGCGCCAGCGACGCCATTGTCGCCGATGTCGAGGTGCGCGCGGCCAATGACGGCAGCTGGACGGTCGAGCTCAACGCCGAAACGCTGCCGCGCGTGCTGGTCGACCATATCTATTTCGCCCAGGTCTCGCCGCACGCCAAGAATCAGGCGGAAAAGGACTTTCTGGCCGAGTGCCTGCAAAACGCCAACTGGCTGACGCGCAGCCTCGACCAGCGGGCAAAGACGATCCTCAAAGTGGCCTCGGAGATCGTGCGCCAGCAGGATGCCTTCCTGGTCCATGGCGTGCGCCACCTGAAACCGCTCAACCTGCGCACGGTGGCTGATGCCATCAGCATGCACGAATCGACGGTCAGCCGGGTCACCGCGAACAAATACATGCTGACCCCGCGTGGCGTGTTCGAGCTGCGCTATTTCTTCACCGCCTCGATCGCCGCGTCGGGCGGTGGCGACGCGCATTCCTCGGAAGCGGTACGTGACCGCATCAAGCAACTGATCGACGAGGAGAAATCTGTCGACGTGCTGTCCGACGACGCGATCGTCGACATGCTCAGGGAAAGCGGCGTCGATATCGCCCGGCGCACGGTCGCCAAGTACCGGGAAGGCATGAATATTCCGTCTTCCGTGCAGCGCCGGCGCGAGAAGCGGGCGCGCGCCAGCGCCGGCCGTTAGGCCCTTGCGATTTTCCACAGCTCTCGAGCTTTATTGACAAGGCGCGGTGAAGTGGCTAGAAGCCCGCCCGCATGAGACGGGCTTGATGCCCGCTAGCGGATGGTCCGTCACGACAATGGCCCCGGGATGGTCAAGAAGGCGGCTTGTGATCAACCGGAAAGTTCGGATTTAAATCGGCGCGAGTGACGCCGCAAAGCTTGTGCGCACGGATCACGAGTATAAACTCGGGCCAGTTTGAAGCCTGAGCAAGGAAGGTCAGTTTTCAGATGAATCTGCGCATATCGGGAAAGCACATGGATATCGGCGATGCGTTCCGCACACGCATCAACGATCGTGTCGGTGAAGCGATCGGCAAATATTTCGATCGCGGCTTCGCGGGGCACGTCACCGTCATCAAATCGGGCTCGCGCTATTCGGCGGATTGCATGATCCGGCTGGATTCCGGCGCCTCGCTGCAGGCCACCGGCGATGCCCAGGATCCGACCCTGGCCTTCGAGGCCGCGGCCGATCGGCTGGAGACCCGGCTTCGGCGCTACAAGCGCCGTCTGAAATCGCACAATTCGGGCAATGGCAATGGCGAGTTGACCGACATTGCCTATACCGTGATGGCACCGCTTGCCGATGACGACGAGGAAATCCCGGAGGATTTCGCACCGGCCATCGTCGCCGAATCGACCATGACGCTGAAGACCATGTCGGTGGCCTCGGCCGTCATCGAGCTCGATACCAAGGACAGTCCGGTGGTTGTTTTCCGCAATGCCGGAACCGACCATCTCAACATCGTCTATCGCCGGCCCGACGGAAACATCGGCTGGATCGATCCGTCCACGACCAAAGTCGCACAGGGATAAAAGCCAGCCGCACGAGGGGTGGGGACTGGCGCGGCAGGCGAACAAGGATTTTCAAGCATGGATCTGAGCGATCTTATCAGCGTTCCGGCGATTTTGCCGGCGTTGAAGGCGAATTCCAAGAAGCAGCTTCTGCAATTGCTGTCCGAGCGGGCGGCGGCGATTTCGGGCATTCCGGAACGGGAGGTGTTCGACACCATCCTGCAGCGTGAGCGCCTGGGTTCGACCGGCGTCGGCAACGGCATCGCCATCCCGCACGGCAAGCTCGCCGGCGTGAAGCGCATCGCCGGCGTTTTCGCCCGGCTGGAAACGCCGGTCGATTTCGAATCACTGGATGACCAACCGGTCGATCTGGTGTTTCTGCTGCTGGCGCCTGAAGGGGCGGGTGCCGATCACCTCAAGGCGCTGTCGCGCATCGCGCGCGTGCTGCGCGACGCCGACACGGTGGCCAAGATCAGGGGGACGCGAGACGCCACGGCGATCCACGCGCTTTTGTCGGACACGCAAGCCTCGCACGCGGCCTGAAGCCATTTTGGATGAGGGCCGCCGTGAGCGGCCCTTTTTTGTTTTATCGGCCGCCTTAATGAATGGCGACCGTGGTCAGGTCGTTTTCCATGGCGCCGGCCAGCGCGCGGTCACGCGCGTCGGAAAGCAGGATCGGCTGGCCGTTGGCGGCAAACAGGGCCCACAGCTCGAGGCCGGGCGCGATTTCACCGATGTTGGGGAAGCGGCCGAGCAGTTCGTCGCTCGAGACCTTGCGGAGGTAAGCGACAGAGCCTTCGCCGAGATGGGCGAATTCGCCGCTGGTCATGGTGATGGTTTCGTCAGTTCTGGTCATTTCAAGCCTCCTTGGCGCGAGGACGCCGCTAAAGGCCATCCCGCATGAGAGCCATTCAAGTTGGTGCATCGTGCTTTCGCAAAATCGGTGCCGACTTTTTCGGCCGATGCAGTGGTAAGGATCAGTCTTTCACCGATATATTTATTTTCCGTACCAGCCGTTCGGACTCCGGCCGATCGAGGTCGATCGACAAAAGGCCGTTTTTCAGCTCCGCCGCGATCACCCGCATGCCGTCGGCCAGCACGAAACAGCGCTGGAACTGGCGCGCGGCGATGCCGCGGTGAAGGAATTCGCGCTCGGTGTCGTCGGTTTGACGGCCGCGCACGACCAACTGGTTTTCCTCCGTTGTCACATCGAGATCGCTTTCGGCGAAACCGGCGACGGCGAGCGTGATACGCAGCCTTTCGGCCTTGCCGTCGGTGCCGCTGAGGCGCTCGATGTTGTAGGGAGGGTAGCTGTCACCGGATTTCGCCAGGCGCTCCAAGGTCTTTTCCATGGCGTCGAAACCCAGGAGAAGCGGGCTGGAGAAAGGCGTCATTCGGCTCATGTTACACTGTCCTCTCAAGAGCGACATAAACTGGAAAAACCCTGATGGCATTTTTCCCGATGGCCTTGATATGGTCCGCCTCGCGACCAAGTTCAAGCCATCGAAAGACCCGCCCAAAAGACCAGGTCGTGAGCTCGCAGGAACAGCCCAAAAGGATCAGCGTCCTGGACTCACAGGAATAATCGATATGGCGCTTGAAACGACGCGCGGATGCAAGGAGAAGCGCCAAGGTCGGGACCATTCCCGGTCAAGCGGTTCGGCAGCTTGCAGTCGGTTCGGCGTCTCTCTGGCGTGCGATCGGTCCAATGAGCTCATGGCCAGCCAAACAAGGAATTGAAATGCCGCAACCACGCAAGATCATCATCGACACGGATCCCGGCCAGGACGACGCCGTCGCCATTCTGCTGGCGCTTGGCAGCCCCGAACTGGAGGTGGTCGGCATATCCGCCGTCGCCGGCAACGTGCCACTGAAGCTTACCGAAAAGAACGCCCGCAAGATCTGCGAACTGGCCGGGCGGCCGGAGATCAAGGTTTATGCCGGTGCCATCCGTCCCCTGGCGCGCGAACTGGTCACCGCCGAGGAAGTGCATGGCAAGACCGGCCTCAACGGGCCGGAATTGCCCGAACCGACGATGAAGCTGCAGGAGCAGTATGGCGTCGACTTCATCGTCGAGACGCTGATGAGGGAAGAGAGCGGCACCATCACGCTCTGCCTGCTCGGGCCGCTGACCAACATCGCGCTGGCTTTGATCCGCGAACCGCGGATCGCATCGCGCATCAAGGAAATCGTGCTGATGGGCGGTGGCTTCTTCGAAGGCGGCAACGTCACCCCGGCGGCCGAGTTCAACATCTATGTCGATCCGCAAGCCGCCGATCTGGTGTTCAAGTCCGGCATCCCGATCGTGATGATGCCGCTCGACGTTACCCACAAGGCGCTGACCACCGCCAAGCGCATCAAGGCCATTCGTGATCTGGGCAGCAAGGTTGGCATTGCCACCGCCGAGATGCTGGAATTCTTCGAGCGCTACGACGAGGGCAAATACGGCACCGACGGCGGTCCGCTGCACGACCCCTGCGTCATCGCCTATCTGTTGAAGCCGGACCTGTTCAAGGGCCGCAACTGCAACGTCAGCGTGGAGACCGCCTCGGAGTTGACCATGGGCATGACCGTCATCGACTGGTGGGGCGTGAGCAAGCGGCAGAAGAACGCCATGGTGATGCGCGACATCGATCATGACGGCTTTTTCGCGCTGCTGGTGGAAAGGCTGGGGCGGCTGAACTGACGTTTGGAGCAGCCGGTACGTGCGCGGCATCACCTATTGAGCAATCGATAGGTGTCGACGCCGTGCTTGTGGTGTTGCCGCTCGATGGGAATGAGCGAGCCGACAAGATGCGGCCGCTCGACATCGTCATCGATCCATATCCGTGTGTTGTCGTCATTGAGGCGCACATCGTAGGTGTAGTATAAATCGTGACCTACCATGGCGTACGGGCTAATAGGTTTCACTCTGATATATTCGACCACGCCCATTACACGTTGAGTGGCGACGACCGGGTTGATTTGAAGCTCCATGACCGCGATGGATTTGATCAGTGCCAAGGCGCAAAAGAAAGTGACGCCGATCACTGCGTCGCTGTACTCGTATTGCCAAATAAGCAAGCGATTCCGAAAGGAAACGTTTGACTTTTTCATATTGAAGAGTTGTGCAGCTATGCACAACTCTTCAATATATCGCTGCAAAAAATTTCAAAAGAAGGCGCTTCGCCATCATTTCGACCGTGAAAACGCCAGCCACAGGCCGCCGCCGACCATGAAGCTGCCGCCGATCCTGGACAGGAGCTTGATGCGGCTGGCCGAGAGCATGCGGCCGGCCCGGCCGGCGGCCAATGCATAGGTCGAGTCCGACATGGCGGCGAAGATCATGGCGGTGAAACCCATGATGACGATCTGAAGCGGGTAGTTGCCGGCTGGAGAGATGAACTGCGGAAAGAAGGCGCCGAAGAAGATCAGCGTCTTGGGGTTGCTGAGCGCCACCAGCAGGCCCTGCATGAAGAACCCGCCGCGCGGCTTTCTGGCGGTTCCGTCCGCGTTCAGCGTGCCCTTGGAGCGGAACATCTGCACGCCCATCCAGATCAGATAGGCGGCGCCGATCAATCGCACCCACTCGAACCAGTGGCCCATGCCCGAAATCAGCGTGTTGAGACCGATACCGACGATGGCAATCATGACGGCAAGGCCGGCCTGCGTGCCGGCGACATTGGCGAGGCCGGCGCGCGACCCGTGGCGGATGCTGTTGGCGATGATCAGCGTGACCGTGGGTCCGGGCACCAGGATGATGACGATGCAAGCGACGACATAGGCTGCGTAGAGTTCGAGCGACATGTTTTCCTCGATCAGAGCGCCGGCTGCGCAGCGCGGTGAACGACAATCAATGCATGGCGGCGGTAGCGGCGCATGCCGTGCAACTCAGGCGCCAGCCTGCCACGGCAGCGTTGCCTCGTAGGCCGCGGCAGCCCTCAACACGTCCACGTCGCCGCGCGGCCGTCCGATCAGCTGCATGCCCATCGACCTCCCCTTGTCGTCGAAGCCGACCGGCACATTGACCGCCGGGCAGCCGCCAAGCGTGGCGAAGGCGGAAACCTGCATCCAGCGGTGATAGCTGTCCATCGCGCGTCCCGCGACCTCGCGCGGCCAGTGCATGCCGACTGCGAAGGGGAAGACCTGTGCGGTCGGCAGCGCGATCAGGTCGAAGCGGTCGAAGATCGACAGGAGCGTGCGATGCCAGGAGGTGCGGACGACCGAGGCGGCGCGAATCTGCGGCGCCGTCAGCCGCATCGCGTTTTCCACCTCCCAAATGGCTTCCGGCTTCAGCAGGCCGCGCTTCGAGGGGTCGTCGTAATGGGTTTTGAGAGCGCAGCCGCTGCTGGCCTGGCGCAGCGTCACGAAAGCCTGCCACAGCGCCTCGAAATCGAAATCCGGCCGCAAGGGTTCAGCCGGGAAGGATGCTTCGACGAACCGGCCGAGTGCCGCCTCGCAGAGATCGAGAATGCCCGGCTCGATCGGCAGATGACCGCCGAGATCGCCGAGCCAGGCGATGCTGCCGCTGGTTGCTGGTCCAGCGAGCCCTTCGAGGAACGAGCCAGGTTTTTCATAGGACAATGGCGCCTGCGGATGATATCCCGCCTGTACGTCCAGCAGCAGCGCCATGTCGGCGACGTTGCGGCCCATCGGTCCCTCGACGCCCATCTGCGCGTGGAAGACCTCGAGGTCCGGCCCGCCGGGCACCAGCCCCTGGGACGGGCGGAAGCCGTAGACATTGTTCCAGGCCGCCGGATTGCGCAGCGAGCCGCCGAAGTCGCTGCCGTCGGCGACGGGCACCATGTCGAGCGCCAGCGCCACCGCCGCGCCGCCACTCGACCCGCCGGCGGAGAGCGCCGGATCGAAGGCGTTCAGCGTCGGCCCGAATACGTTGTTGTAAGTGTTTGAGCCGAGCCCGAATTCGGGGACATTGGTCTTGCCGATGATGATGGCGCCGGCGTTGCGGATACGCTCGACGAAGAAGTCATCTTCCTGCGGCACGAAATCGGCGAAGATCGGCGAGCCGAAAGAGGTGCGGAGCCCTGTGGTCGAGGCGAGATCCTTGATGGCGATCGGCAGGCCGAAGAGCGTTTCGGTTTCGGCCGCTTGCCGGCTATCGGCTGCATCGGCGTCGCGCAGTATATCCGTGCGCTCACGCAATGAGACGATGGCGTTGACCAGCGGGTTGACCGCTTCGATGCGGTCGAGGAAGGCCGTCACCACCTCGCGCACGGAAAGTCTCTTGCGGCGGATCGCGTCGGCGAGGTCGACAGCCGACAACCGGCAAATGTCGCCGGCTGGCGGCACGGCATGTTTGGTCCGGGGGCGCATTTTTCTTATCTCAATGGGATTTCAGGGCTTGGTCGACATCGGCGGCCAACGGGATCGCCGGCTGGGCGCCAGGCTTCAGGCAGGCCAGCGAGCCGGCCGCGCCGGCGCGTGCCAGCGCCTTGTCGAGCGCAAGGCCGGACGAGAGACAGGCAGCGAAGTACCCGCAGAAGGTGTCGCCGGCGCCGACCGTGTCGACAGGTGTGATCTTCATTGCCGGGACGGTCAGGAAGTCGGTCGGCGTTGCTGCCATCACGCCATCGCCACCGAGTGTGACGACGATGGTGCGCCCCGTCCTGCCGGCAAAATCGCGCATGCGTGCCGCCCGGTCGCGACCGCCGAGCGCCAGCGCCTCGCCATAGAGGTCGAACTCCGTCTCGTTGGCTACGACGTAGTCAGCCTTGCCGAGCAAGGCCGCCGCCTCGGCGTGAAACGGAGCGGTGTTGAGCACCGTGACGGCGCCGGCCGCGCTTGCCTGGTCGAGTGCGGCTTCGATGGTCGCCAGCGGAATCTCGTGCTGCAGGAGCACGACGTCCCCCTCTTTCACAAAGGTCTTGGAAAGGTCGCCGGGCACGACGGAGGCGTTGGCGCCGGGCACCACGGCGATGATGTTCTCGCCGTCGTCGCCGACTATGATCAGCGCCGTGCCGGTGGACGCAAAGGTTTCACCCACGCCCGACAGGTCGACCTTGGCGTCGCGCAGCAGTGCCAGCGCCTCGGCGGCGAAATTGTCCTTGCCGACGGCGCCGACCATGCGCACCGCGACACCGGCGCGCGCGGCGGCCAGCGCCTGGTTGGCGCCCTTGCCGCCGGGCGCCGTGGTGAAGCCGGAACCGCTCACCGTTTCGCCGGGGCTCGGCAAGCGGTCGACATTGGCGATAAGGTCGAGGTTGATCGAGCCGACAACGATAATCAAGAAGTGCCTCCCTGCTGAATGCGGGAAGCTATCCTGACAAGCCGTTCGACGCCAGACCACGCGAATGGTCCAGCACTATTTGCCGCGTCACTCACACAGCACTGTGAGCATGCCCTGATACTTGCCGGCCGGGAAGATGCCGCTCGACCTGGTGGCGGTGAGGTCGACCTGAACGGTATGAGTGCCGTTGACGATTCCGGCTGACCCGAACGAATGCTATCGCCAGGATATATCTCTGTGGAAGCAAAGTGGAAGCAAAAATCGATATTTCAGGACGACACTTGCCCGGCCTCCCAGCCCAGGATGGCGCGCTTGCGGGTCAGGCCCCAGTGATAGCCGGTGAGGTCGCCTGACTTGCCGATGGCGCGGTGGCAGGGAACGACGAAAGACAGCGGGTTGGCGCCATTGGCGGCGCCGACGGCCCGGCTGGCGCTCGGCGCGCCGATGCTGGCGGCGATGGAGGAATAGGTGCGAGCCTTGCCCATGGGTATCTGGAGCAGCGCCTCCCAGACACGAACCTGGAAGTCGGTGCCGATCATCACGACATGCAGCGGCTGGTCGGGGCGCCACAACGTCGGATCGAAAATGCGGGCGGCGTAGGGACCGGTCGCGGCCATATCCTCGACATAGAGGGCGTTCGGCCAGCGGCTGGACATGTCTGCGAAAGCGGCGCGCTCCTCGCCGGGGTCGCTGAAGGCAAGCCCGGCAAGGCCGCGATCGGTGGCCATGATCAGGGCGGTGCCGAAAGGCGAGGGGTGATAGCCGTAACGGATAGTCAGGCCCGCGCCGCGCGTCTTGTAGTCGCCGGGCGACATCGCTTCATGGGTGACGAACAGGTCATGCAGCCGGCCGGGACCGGACATGCCCAGTTCGAACGAGGTTTCGAGCAGCGGCATGCCGGAATCGAGCAGTCGGCGCGCATGGTCCAACGTTACCGCCTGCAGGAAGGCCTTTGGCGAAAGGCCGGCCCAGCGGGTGAAGAGTTTTTGCAGGCCGGTCGGCGTCTCGCCGACCTCTTCGGCCAGTTCTTCCAGCGATGGCTGATCACGGTAGTCGAGGCTGATCTTCTCGATGGCACGGCGAACGATCTCATAATCGCTGCCCTCGGGCGTGATGTCCTTTTTGAGGACCGCTGTCTGCGTGCTCATGGAACTGTCTCCTTGGCCTGGAATATCGCCCCTTGGGGCGCCGATCGCCACCCGAAACTTGCCTTCTCGCCTCGCATGCCCAGATAGACTCGCATTTCGTGCCCAAGAGGCGGCGATGGCTGGCGAAAAAACAGATATCACCGGGGCAAAGGAAACCTTGCTGATGACGCTCTACGGCAAGGCGCTGGAGAGCCGGCTGCCCAATTCGCTGCTGGAAGATCATTTCGCCGACGAGGCGGTGCGCAAGATCGATTATGATTTCTCCAGGCTCAAGATCGATGACAATCTCGGCATCGGCCTGGCAATCCGGGCCAAGACATTGGACGTCCGTGTCGAGGATTTTCTGGCCAGAAATCCTGGTGCCATCGTGCTGCATCTGGGCTGCGGGCTTGACACGCGCATCTTCCGTGTCGCCCCGCCAGTCGGCGTGGACTGGTTCGATGTCGACTATCCGGAGGTCATCGAACTCAGGCGGAAACTCTACCCGTCCCGAAACCACTATCATCTCATCGCTTCGTCGGTGATCGAACCCGGCTGGCTGGCCGAAGTGCCCCGCAACCGTCCGGCCATGGTGATGGCGGAGGGGCTGACGCCCTATCTCCCCGCCGACGAAGGGCTCCGCCTGCTTTCGCGGCTTGTTTGGCATCTTGCCAGTGGCGAACTGATGTTCGATGCCTACAGCAGTTTCGGGCTGAAGCTGCTTCGGCTCCATCCAGCCCTGAGGGTGACTGGCGCCGAGGTCCACTGGTCCATAGAGGATCCGCACGAGTTGGAACGGGCGGTCCCGAAGCTGCGGTTCGTCGAGGATATTTCCGCCTACAAGCCCGAACACGCCGCCCGCATGGGCTGGTCAGCCAAACTGTTCGTCCGCCTTTGGAAACACATTCCGGCGTTGCGCAAGATCGGCAGACTCCTGCGATATCGCTTTTAGGGCGTCATTCCGAAAAACGGGAACCGGTTTCGGAAAAGGTCGGTTCAGCGCGTCTTGGCGGTCGCCAGCGCCCGCGAAAAGGCGGTGGCAAAGGTTTCGCGGGAGTCGGGATCGAGAAAGCCGCCGATCGCCACGTTCTGGCCTTGTGCTTCCACCGTCATCCTGGTGATGCCGATTTCCGCATGACGGGCCACCGAAAACCGTGCCCAGAACGGGTTGAAGCGATGCGCTTCCGATTTCCCCGAAGGATCCGTCTTGCGGATATCGAGGCTGGTGCGGGAGACCGAAACCTCTTCGCGGGCGCGGGCGGCCCGGTAGTTGACACGGAAGGCGATGTAGACGGCGACGACGTCGAGGCCGAAGAAGCCGAACACCGGCCAGGCGCCGCGTGACAGGAAAAACGCGCCTGTCACCAGCCAGCCGAACAGCAGGGCGCCCATCAGAACGAAGAAGCCTGTCCTGCCCAGCGACCGGTGTGGTGTCAGCAACGCATGAAAGAATGGTTCGTCAGCCTTGAACGAGGCGTTTGTGTCACTCATGTCACGATATTATAGGAAGGAAATGGCGAGCCCCAAGTCCAAAGATTCTTCCCTGACCAAAAGTGAACTTTTGCCCGGACGGCGTGACGGCTCGACCGCCAGGCCGCGCCCCAGGCCAATGCGGTCCAGGTCGCTCTATAGCCCGGCCGAGGTGCATGAGATTTTCCGGCGCTTTTCGGTGCAGCGGCCGGAGCCGAAGGGCGAACTCGAACACATCAACGCCTTCACGCTTCTGGTGGCGGTGGTGCTTTCGGCGCAAGCGACCGATGCCGGCGTCAACAAGGCGACGCGGGCGCTGTTCAAGCTTGCCGACACGCCGCAAAAGATGCTGGCGCTCGGTGAAGCCAAGCTCGGCGACCATATCAGGACCATCGGGCTCTGGCGCAACAAGGCCAAGAACGTCCTCGCACTATCGGAGGCGCTGATCCGTGACCATGGCGGCGAGGTGCCTGATAACCGCGATGAACTGGTCAAGCTGCCGGGGGTCGGGCGCAAGACCGCCAATGTCGTGCTCAACATGGCTTTCGGCCAGCATACGATGGCGGTCGACACGCATATTTTCCGCATCGGCAACCGGCTTGGCCTGGCGCCCGGCAAGACGCCGGAAGAGGTCGAGCAGGGCCTGCTGAAGATCATCCCGGACGAGTACATGCGCCACGCGCATCACTGGCTGATCCTGCATGGCCGCTACGTCTGCAAGGCGCGCAAGCCGGATTGCCCGGCCTGCGTCATCGCCGATATCTGCAAGGCGCGGGAGAAGACCACCAGCATTCCGGCACCCTTGGTGCCGATCGCTCCGCTGGAGACAGTGGCCGCCGAGGATCAATAGCCGTAACCGCGCGCCATCGCAGCCGCGAAGACCGGAATCAGCAGGAAGACCAACGCCTCGGCGCGGACATAGGTCTTCACCGAGGCCAGTTCGCTCGCCGGCACGGCAAAGGAAGGGTTGGCGCTGGCTTGCCTGTTCCAGGAAATGAAGCGCACGGTGGGAATGATCGATAGCAGGCCGACGATCGCAAACGCCGCCATCTTGGCCCAGAACACCCAGTTGTGGACGTAGAATTCCCAGCCCTTGAGGCCCCAGACGACGCGGCCGATGCCGACGATGATGATGAGTGCGGCGATGGCGCCGTAGTGGCGGTCGATGCCGGCGAGCCGCTTGAGCGTCGCGGCGGGCAAGTCGCCACGGATCAGCACGAATTCTGCGCCGATGATCCCCGCCAAGGAAAACACCAGCAGATGATGGACGATTGCCAGCACGAGATCGGTCGTGTCCATGCTCTTTCCCTTTGCTCGAACGGCGCCGCTTGCGAGAGAGACCCGCTGGCCGCATAGCTAAATCGGTACGCCGCGACGGTAGCATCCTTGACGGGAAATCCCATGCCAAAGCATGCTGGACGAATTGCAGCGCGCCGGCGTCTCGATGAATATGGCCTGGCACGGCTGAAGTTCGACTCAGGTCACCGTGGAATATTGCACGCCCCTGGATGATGGCGCGTGTCGCGCTGGCCCTTGCACACCGGGGGCGATTTGCTAAGCGCGGGCAACATCAGCGAGGCAATCCATGGACAATCCGCAAGCGACCGTTGCCCCCGTGATCGAGACGCAGCGAACCGTTCTAAGGGCACACCGGCTGGAGGATTTCGACGCCTATGCGGCGATGTGGGTCGACCCGGTCGTCACCCGCTTCATCGGCGGCAAGCCGCGCACACGCGAGGAAAGCTGGATGCGCTTCCTGCGTCACGCCGGCCTGTGGTCGCTGCTCGGCTACGGCTTCTGGGCCGTCGAGGAGAAGGCGACCGGCCGTTTCATAGGCGAGGCCGGGTTCCACGACCTGAAGCGTGATATCGAACCGTCGATCGAAGGCATTCCCGAAGCGGGGTGGGCATTGGCTCCGGCCGCCCATGGCGCCGGCCTTGCCACCGAAATCGTCAGCCGCGTGCACGGCTGGGGTGAGGAGACGTTCGGACGGGCCAAGACCGTCTGCATCATCGATCCAGAAAACACCGCCTCGTTGAACGTCGCGAGGAAGTGCGGCTACCGTGAAGTGACGCGTACCGCCTATCACGACGCGGCGACAATTTTGCTGGAGCGGCTGCCCTGAGGCGGTTTCAGCCGGCTCTGCGGTGCAGTTTCTGCGCTAGATCGGCCCACGGATCTGCCGCAGCCGCCGCGGCTGAAGCGATGTCCGGGCCGCGCAGCACCGTCGAGCTGTCGAAAGGCTGTGGCCTGGCGATCCCATAGCCCTGGGCATAGTCGACGCCGATCGTCCTCAGGGCCGCGACGATGCCGTCGCTTTCGACGAACTCGGCGATGGTGCGCTTGCCCATGACCTTGCCGATGTGATGGATCATCTCGACCATGGCGCGGTCGATGCGGTCGTCTAGCATGTCCTTGACGAAGCTGCCGTCGATCTTGAGATAGTCGACCGGCAGGTGCTTCAGATAGGCGAAGGACGACATGCCGGAGCCGAAATCGTCGAGCGCGAAACGGCAGCCCAGACCGCGCAGATCGGCAATGAAGCGCATGGCATTGGTGAGATTGGCGATGGCGCTGGTTTCGGTGATCTCCAGGCAGATCATCGCAGGCGAAATGCGATGGACGAGGAACTGCTCGCGCAGGAAATCGAGGAACGTTTCGTCGCCGAACGTCGCTCCGGAAAGGTTGATGGCGCATGTAGTGATCGGCGCCATGCGCACATCGGCTTGCCGTGCGGCCAGAATGCGGAACGTGTTGCGCACCACCCAGCGGTCGATCGACGGCATCAGGCCGTAGCGCTCGGCCGCGGGAATGAAGCTCTGCGGGGTGACGAAGCTGCCGTCTTCGTCGGTCAGCCGCAACAGGATCTCGATATGCGCGCCAGCCTCGGCGACGTCGTCGTTGAGCGGCCAGATCTCCTGGGCATGAAGCCTGAAGCGATTTTGCTCCAGGGCGATGTGCAGGCGCTGCACCCAGGCCATCTCGCCAAAACGCTCGCGCAAGGCCATGTCGCCGTCGCTGTGGATCTGGACACGGTTGCGGCCTTTCTCCTTGGCCATGTAGCAGGCGACATCTGCGGCCCGCAGAACCTCCTCGATCGTCGCTTGCGCATTGGCGATCTGCACCATGCCGACACTGACACTGGTGTTGAAGGGCCTGTTATCCCAGGAAAAATGCAGATCCTGCACGGCCGCGCGCAGCCTTTCGGCGATGTCGGCCGCAGTGCCGGCCTCGCAATCGATCAGCAGCACGCCGAATTCGTCGCCGCCCAGCCGGGCCAGCACATCGCCGGACCGCAATTCGTTGGTCAACACCGAGGAAATATGGCGCAGCAACTGGTCGCCGGCGGCATGGCCACAGGTATCGTTGACCAGCTTGAACTGGTCGAGATCGAGATACATCAAGGCGTGCTGCCGGGCCTGCCCCTGCAAGTCGACGATCGTCCTTTCCAGCCGGCTTTCAAAAGCGCGCCGGTTGGCGAGCCCGGTCAGCGCGTCATGCGAGGCCTGCCATGAAAGCCGCTCGATATAATCCTCTTCCCGCGTCATGTCGTGGAAGGCGAGCACCGCGCCGACCACTTCGCCGGAAACGAGCAGGGGCGCGCCGGTCAGCGCGACGGGAACAATGGAGCCGTCCGGCCGCCGCAGCAATTGCGGACGGGCGCTGGAACGACGCGGGTCGCCGGCCAGAAGGTGCTCGACCAGTTGCGATTCTTCAAAGCTGGTGTCCTTGTCCACCAGGCGAAACAAGGATGCGATCGGCTTGCCCCTGGCTGTGCCCAACGGGCAAGCCAGCAGCTTCTCGGCAACCGCGTTCATGTAATCCAGCCGCCCGTCAGGGCCGGTGCTGATGACGGCCTGGCCAATCGAAGCCAGGGTGATCTGGGCGCGCTCGCGTTCGGTATTGAGCGCCAGCTGGAAGGCCTGACGCTGCGCGAGCAGTTTGCGCGTGCGCCACACGGCAAGCAGTATCAACAAGGCGGCGGTGACGAGATTGGCAAAGGTGAGCAGCATCTTGATGAAGCGCGAACCTTCGCCGAGGCTTTCCGAGAAGGCCTTGGAAAGCGGGCTGATCTCACGGTCGAGCTGGTGGATCTGCGTTTTCCAGGCGCTGATCTCGGCCAAAGATGCCGGCCCCTTGCTCAGCGTCTCGTGCATCGTGCCGCCGAGCCGCTGGATGGCGAGGATCATGGCGTCGGCGGCCGTCCAATGGCGGATGGCGGCATCGAGATAGCTGAAACCACGGAAATCCCGGAACAGCCAGATCATTCCGGGGACATCGTCGACGTGATTTCCACCCTGCAGGAAACCGATGCTCGCGGCTTCGATATCGGGCTGAGATTGCTCGAGTGCCAGGCGGGCCGACCGATCAGCCAGCGGAACGGCGATCGCCGCGCGATACTCGCTGAAGAAGTCCTCGTTGCCGGTGTCGGCATAGAGGCTGAGAAAATAGATAGCGTGCTTTTGGCCCTTCGACCACTGGCTCTCGCCGCCGACATAAGCACGAACCGCCGAAAGGGTGTAGAGGCTGAGGCTGGCCACCAGCGCCTGGATGAGGACGACGGCGACGAAGGGCCATACGAGTCCGAGAAGACGGGAACTCGCATCAATGGGTGACAGCTTCATCGAATCCTCATGGGCTTGCCATGATCCTGTCAGCGCGTCTGTCCGACTGTTTCATTCACCGGTTGAGACGATGTTGTTTCCCGCATGTCGCTCGGCTGGCGACCACGATCCGGTTATCATGGCGGGCTTAACAGCAAATAAATACTTTCGCTGTTTGCGGCGGCGATTCTTGCCATGGCGGCCGAATATTACGTAACGTCAGGCAACTGCTTCGAATTGAATCAGTTTGTATTTGAGGCTTATCGGCCATCTTGCCTGGGTCGCAACCGAACGACCTAGGGCTGAGCCTCCGCCGCGAGGCTGGCTTGCTCCAGCATGGAGGCATCGTCGCCGAAGGCACGGGTGGCGCGAGCCGCCGCTAGGGCAACCGACGTCTCATGGTTGAAGAAACGCAGCGTCGACGCGCGTGCTGGGGCCGGCCAGCGTCAAGGCGCCCAGCAAAACGCCTCCCGGTCCGAACGGCGCCGAGACGCCCGCCGTCTCGGGGTCTCGGTCGCCGACGGCGAGACAGCAACAGGTTCCGCGGATGCTCTCGTAGGGTTCGCCCGGCTGGCCGGAAAATGCCGCGAGCACGCGTCCGCCCGATCCGGCCAGCAAAGGCAACACGTCGCCTTCGCGTATGGTGTAGCGAATCGGATACTTGGATTCGACGCGGTAGAGACAGGTGCGGACGTCGCATTGTCACCGCTCTGGAAGGCAACAAGATGGCGCGGTCCGGGCGCGACGGTGCCGCGCTCGCCACCTGGCGATTGGCTCTTTCGTCGCCAGCACTCTTGGCATGCTGGGCGTCGCCTTCCTCGCGCCGGTGGTGGTCAAGTTCGCGCTTGCCTTCGGCTCGGCCGTATATTTCTCGCCGATGGTGCTGGCCTTCATCGCGCGGTCTGACCAGCCTGTTTGCCGGCTTCGTAATCGGCATGATCGGCGTGGCCTGCAGACGGGTCAGCCGCGCTTCACCTTCGGCATGACCGAACTGCTTGACGGCGTCGATGTGATCACTGCCGCCGTCGGCCTGTTCGCCGTCGGCGACGTGCTCGGCGATGTGCATGGCGGCGCCGGCGAACAGGCGCTTTCTTTCTATGGCGACATCGCGGTGGCGCTCGATGGTGGGGCGACGCTCCAAGATGCCGTCTCGTTACGGCTCGACCGCTTCTTCGCCGAGGAGAAGGGCTATGTGCCGGCTTCGGCCATCGCTTCCATCCGGTAGATCCACGCGCGCCGCGCCTGCTGGAACTGACCCGCGACTTTGCCGCGCGTGGTGTCGTCAAGGGGCGTTTCGCCGAGATTGCCGAGGCCATCGAGGCTGACGTCGCGCGGCGCAAAGGCAAAGGAATACCGCTCAACATCGACGGCGCCACGGCCGTCATCTATGGCGAACTCGGCTTTCCGCCGCCGCTGACGCGCGGGCTCTTCGTGCTGTCGCGCTCTGTCGGCATCCTGGCGCATGCCTGGGAACAATCGCAGCAAGCCGAGCGCAACAAGGGCCCGTTGCCGCGCGAATGGCTGTGGGCCTATGCAGGCACACCGGCGCGGCCGTTTCCGGAGGAGGATGAGGCTGGCGCGTGAAGCCTATACCTGGTCGAGTGGCGCGGGCTCGGGAAGCTTCAAGGTCTTCACCAGCGTCGACAGATCCGGTTCGTCGATGAGCATCGCCGCATCGGCCGGCGCCAGCCATGCCCGCTGCCGCCGCTTGGCCTCCTGCCAGTGGGCAAGCTCTTCCGTCACTTCAAGCAGATAGACGATGACGTCGACCCGGACAAAGTGGCTGGCCAGCCGCTTCCAGTAGGAATAGGAGCCTGCCGGCTCTCTCAGCGTCTTGCCGAGCACGCCGGCTTCCTCCTGCGCCTCGATGGTGGCTGCCTTGCGTCCGCTCTTGCCTTTCATCGGCCAACCCTTGGGCACGATGAAGCGTCTCGTCGTTCTCGACGTGACCAGCATCACCTCGATATCGCCGTGCGCGTTCCGCCGAAAGGGGACCGCGGCGACCTGGCGGATTCTCTCGCCTTTCTTGGCCTTGCGCACGGCCTTTTTCTTGGTGGCTGCCATTCGTAAAATCCAGTCGGTGCAGTGCCCCATAGCGTGATGCGGCGCCTTTGCAAAACCCAAACTGCCGCAGGGGCACTAGAGCGCGCCTACCATGTAAGTCGGCTAAATAAAAGGAGGTGCCGGCCTGTCAGCGGCAAGTGCTCACAGCCGTGTTGCCGATTATCTGCGTCTGGCAGGTCGGCCTGACCTTCGGCACGACCGGCGGCGGCTGCTGGACGATCACGCGGTCCTGAGCCCGATACTGCTGTTGCTGCTGCTGAAATTGCTCCCGCTGAACCCGGTTCTGCAAGGTCTGCAGATCGTTCTGCTGGATCAGCGCGTTGCCGTTGGCAGCGGGGTTGAGTGCTTGCGCGGAAGCAGGCACAGCAACACCGGCCAACACCACCGCCGCCAGCACCGCCGATGCAAAAACCACCGATGGTCGATGTACTGACATCCGCTCATTCCTGCCAAAGATGCTATTCATCCTTCGTATATAGGACGTTTGTCCGGCGATGCCATGGCCGGGGTGGAGTTCTCGAACAAGGCATGGGAGATCGAAGGCCGCTTTGCCGCAGCGGAGAATCTGCCCGGCAACCCCGCATTGTACTTGACGGAAGCGGTCGATTCGCCGCTCTATCGGTCGGCGCCGGCCTCGAGCTGAATGGCGTCAATGGCATCGGCCTGTCTGTCAGATACAACGGCGTCTTCGGCGAAACTGTGAAAACAGAACGCAGTCAGCGCGTCTCTCAAGGTCAGTTTCCAGGCTGGCTCGAGACGGGGCCGGGCG